>NZ_JADBTF010000453.1:0-12577 GCF_020246295.1 Microcystis sp. M090S1
AAACAGCACTTTTTCTCGGTCAATGATTAGGATAAGTTATAATTTAAAAATTAATCAACAACTAAAGCTTATGCTTGTAGCTAAGTGAAATCATTGATTAAGAGACCTGTACTTTTCAATGACTTTTTCAGCAAACCCTAATTACTTATCGCGTAAGTGAGATGCTCCCCAGGTTTTCAGGTTTAAGGTTTCGACTCAATAAAGTCTATAAGAAAGGCACAAAAAAGAGTAACTGCCGAGGCCGAAGGAGTGACAAGCAGATTGAAAGTGAGACACTAGACTTCAACCTCGTTGTCACCCCTTCGGATAGTTTAGTTATTCGGGTGACGGCTCTTCTGGTTTCTGTGTGGAAACGAGGTCTATACTGATAGTTTCTTCGGCAAAATAGCCCTAAAAGTCTTGCCCGATAAGCATTTCACGATTCCATAAGCAAAAATTATCACACAAAGTCGAGAAGAGCAGGGTGACGAAACCCCGTCTGGTTTATCAAAAATTCGAGCTAAAAAATCCTCTCCTGGTTGGCAAAAAAGCAGAAAGTGAATATATTTTACTGATCAGGGATAAAGAACAGCAAATAGAAGTTAAAATTAATCTCAGTCCTGAAAATTATCGGCAATTTCTAGAAACCATGACCGAGGATCAATAATGTGGCAGGGAAACCTAGAACTAATTTACACGCAAAAAAATCTCGCAACCCAGATTAATCACGTCTATGCTACCGCCCCTTTAAAAGTACAAAGACCTTTTTATCCCGAGGGAAAAAACCTTTGTCATACGGTGATTTTACACACGGCGGGTGGAATAGTTGGGGGTGATGTTCTGCAACAAAAAATTCATCTCCAAGCCGCTACTAATGCCCTGATTACCACTGCTTCTGCCGGAAAAGTTTACCAGAGTAATGGTCAGATGGCACAGCAATTAATCGAGATTAAAATCGATGACAATGCCAGTTTAGAATGGCTACCTCAAGAAACAATTATCTTTAATGGGGCGGCATTTCGCCAACATTTACGAGTGGATTTAGGGGAAAATAGCAGTTGGTTGGGATGGGAAATTACCCGTTTTGGTCGCAGTGCGCGAGGCGAGAAATTTTTAGCGGGAGAATGGCATTCTAATTGGGAAATTTGGCGATCTGGACAACCTTTATGGCTCGATCGATCCTGCCTGTTAGGTGGTAAAATGATCGAGGGATTTTCCGGTTTAAATGATAGCGCCATGATCGGTACTTTAGTTTATATCGGTCAACCAGTGGGAAGAAATTTAATTGAGAAAGTTAGAGGTTTTTCCCTAGAAGGGGAGATGGGAGTTACTAGCACTTTAGGAGATGGTCTTTTGTGTCGTTATCGGGGTAATTCTAGCGGTGAAGTGCGACAATGGTTTCAGCAGGTTTGGCAAATTTTAAGGCGAGAAATGAGCGATCGAGAGGCAATTATTCCGCGAGTTTGGTTATCTTGGTGAAGGCGGTTAATGAAACCTCTTGCATAATTAATTTTTGAGGGTTCAAAAACGTCAAAAATAAGGATTAAATCGCATAAAATCTGTAAATAGACCATTTAACTGATTATCATTCATTCTTAATTCTCCTGACTACTGACTACTGGCTACTGACTCCTAACCCTAACAACAATTTTTGATTTTTACAAGAGGTTAATTATCATTTTTTCAAGTCACTTGAATGCCTGTATCGGTGATTGGGGCTATCCAAAATTGTAGATCGGGAGCGACGAGAATTTCCTGGGCCTTTTTAACGATGGTTTCCGCCACTTCCTGAGATGAACAGAGAGTAAAAACCGTCGGGCCAGAGCCTGACATCATCGTTCCCAAGCCGCCTAAATCGTCTAGAACCTGTCTTAACTCGGCTACGAGGGGAAATTCGGGTAAAACCACCTTTTCGAGGTCATTGTGGATAAATTTGCCGATAGCGGCCGGTTTTTTCTGGGCGATCGCTTGTACCAAAGCCCCAGAACTCACCTGCTGACGACGGTGATGAAATTCCTCTGGAGAAGACAGATAGGTATCTTGAAATTTTTGCCGATAGCTTTGGTAGGCCCAGGGTGTAGAAACGGATAAATGATCGTATTTGGCTAAAATCACCCATAATCCAGTTAGAGGAGCGATAGGATCGAGAATTTCTCCCCTTCCCGTACAGATAACCGTTCCTCCTGTCACACAAAAGGAAGTATCGGAGCCCAATCTTGCCGCCAAAGTTTCTAATTCCGGACGGGTTAAGCCTAATTCCCAGATTAAATCGATGCCGACTAACACCGCCGCCGCGTTGGTGGACCCCCCCGCTAAACCGGCAGCCACGGGAATATATTTGTCGATGCTGATATCGATGCCGCCGTAATTGGCAAAGAGCCGGGGGAATTCCCTCGCCATCAAAGTGGCGGCGCGATGGGCGAGATTACTGCTATCTTGGGGGACGAGGGGATGATGGCAAAAGAGACGGAATTCCTGCAATCCGTTGGGCCGGAGAGTGATGCGATCGCATAATGCCACCGTCTGCATCACCATCACTAACTCGTGGAAACCATCAGGGCGATCGCCAACGATTTCTAGATATAAATTAATTTTAGCGGGGGCTAGAAGGGTATAACTGTGCATTTGTCAAGGAAAAAAATCTAAAATTTTGGCAATTGACCTAATTTTTCCGCCAAGTCAATCCATTGCGATAAACTGAGATCTTCGGCGCGAGCGAGGGGATTAATTTCTAATTGTGTCAGGATTTGGCTTAATCGATCGCTATCCAGACAATTTTTTAGATTATTGCGTAACATTTTGCGCCGGTTGGCAAAACCCCAGCTAATTAAAGTGGACAAAAAGGCAGCATTACTGACATTATTCGGCAAAACACGGGGTAAAAGCTGAATTACCGCCGAATCCACCCGGGGAGGTGGGGAAAAGGCCCGCCGGGGTACATCACAAATCCATTGACAATCGGCAAGGTATTGAATGCGGACGCTCAAAGCACTGTAAGCTTTGGTGGAGGGGACAGCGACTAATCTTTCGGCGACTTCTTTCTGGACTAAGAGGGTAATACTCTCGTAAGGGGGGGTGAAAGGATGGGCGATCGAACCGAGGAGCTTTTCGAGGATCGGACCGGTGATATTATAGGGGATATTAGCCACTACCTTATTAACTGGCGGCAGTTGCTCGGGTTTAAGGGTAAGAAAGTCGCCTGGTATGAGATGAAAGTTATCTTGTTGGCCAAATTTTTTATTTAAAATTGTCCATAGATCTCGATCGATTTCTACAGCGACAACCAATTGAGCGCCATCGAGAAGACGACGGGTTAAAATGCCTGTACCCGGTCCGATTTCTAATACCCGATCCTCTGATTGTAAATTAGCGGCGCTGATGATGCGATCGAGTATCGATTCATCTTTTAACCAATGTTGTCCAAAACGTTTACGCGGTTGAATTTTCATCCCTTTATTTTAAAGTCAGAGGGTTGTCCTCAACAATAACACCCCTGAAAATATGGGCCATGCGATCGATAACCGCATCAATTATCATAGAGCCTAGGCAAAGATAGCAAAAAAATTAGAGACAATGTCAGATTTGAACGATGTTTTCGCAATTGTAGCAGGAGCGGTTCCGGGGGCGTTATCTCGTTATCATATTACCGAATGGACAAAAGCAAAATTCGGCTTGCGCTTTCCCTATGGAACCTTTATTATTAATTTAACTGGCTGTCTAGCTATCGGCTTTTTTTGGGCTATTTTACCCAGTGTTCCCTTTTATTCCCACCAACTAGATTTAATGGTTAGAACGGGATTTTTAGGAGCTTATACCACCTTTTCTACCTATAGTTTAGATATCCTGATCCTCTGGCGCAATCAACAAAATTTTCTCAGTCTTGTTTTTGCCGTTGCTAGTATCATTTTCGGATTGATTGCCGTGAGAATCGGGGCAGCTATTGCCCAAGTTTTTCTAGGTTAATTCTCCAATTTATTGACTATTTAAGGGCAGGACAGACAGCATGGATTTTTTCAGGAGACGTTATGGTTTATTCGTGGCGATTGGGGCTATTTTTGGGGCTTTGAGTCGTTTTTATATCGTAGAATTAATTAACAGTATATTCGGTCAAGAATGGGGATTTGTAGGAACATTTTTTGTTAATCTTTCTGGCTGTTTAGTTATTGCCTATATCTTTACTATGGTTAAGGAAAATATTCGCATAATTGCCCCAGAATTAGGATTGATGATTGCCACGGGTTTTTGTGGTTCCTATACAACTTTTTCCACCTATAGTTTGGAGGTCAACAAGTTTTTAGAGCAGGGAAACGTGACTTTCGGTTTAATTTACTGGTTGGGCAGTGTTCTTGGGGGGATGATGGCGCTTAAAATTGGAGTTATTTTAGCAAGAACAGGTTTTCCTAGATGAATTATTAAGGGCGCAAAAATAGATAAATATCTAAGCACAATTGAGAGCATCTTTTTCCTTTCCTACTCAGTCTTAATAGGTAATGTCTCCATTGGTTTGAAACCAATCGATGGCATCGGCTAAAGCTTGTCTAATCGGCGATTGGGGTAAGCCTAGTTCTTGCACTGCCTTCGAGGAATCGTAGTACATGGACTGTTTTGACATTTTCACGCCATCAAGGGGGATAGAGGGCGATTTTCCGAGGACAGGAAGAACTTTTTCATCTAACCAAGCTATTAGTAAAGGAATCCAAAAAGGTAAAACAATTTTCGGGGCATTTATGCTGGTAATTTCGGCTAATTCTGTCAACAAAGTTTTTAAAGAAGTGTTTTGATGACCTAAAATATATCTTTCGCCAGTTCTGCCCTTTTCTAAAGCTAATAAATGTCCCCAGGCCACATCGCGCACATCAATTAGATTTAATCCCGTATTCACATAAGCGGGCATTTTTCGCCGCAAAAAACGGAGAATAATGTCGCTGGTGGGTGTAGGCTTGATATCAAATGCTCCTATGGGCGTACTAGGATTAACTATAACGATATCCTGTCCTCTTTGTACTGCTTTGAATGCTTCCTGTTCTGCCCAATACTTCGATTTTTTATAATAACCCACTAATTGATGGGCGGGACTTTGATAAGTTTCATCGACACTTTCACCCTTTTTACCCACTCCAATGGCGGCCACGGAACTGGTATAAACTATTCTGGCAATTCCCGCTAAATGCGCCGATTCTAGAACATTTCTTGTGCCTAAAACATTGTTTTGGTAGAGTTGATGTCTATCCTTTTGCCAGAGAGAATAGTGCGCCGCTACATGAAAGAGAACTTCGCATCCGACCATTAATTTAAATAAGTTCTCATCATTTAAATCACCCCGGACAATTTCCACGTCTAAACCCCACAAATTTCTGAGATTACTGTGGGGACGCACGAGGACGCGCACTTGGTAGCCTTCAACTAAAAGCAATCGCACTAAATTCGCCCCGATAAAACCCGTTCCACCCGTCACAAAAGCCCGCATTGCTCAAACTTTCTCCTATTTTCGCTTCCTATCGGTAACTGAAATTTAATCACCTTAACTTTATTATTACTATACCTTAATCTTAGTCAAGATTTAAGCTTTTCTTGATACAATTTGGGGTCGAGTTATTTTAGACTAAGGGAAGCCAATCTTCAGTAAAAATGCTCCCATGAATCCATCTCCAGAATCAACTTTTGTTTGTCCGATTATCATCGAAGACGACAGAACAGGATTAGACACAGAAACTATCCGACGGGCTTTAAGGGATAATTTACTCTATATTCAAGGTAAATTACCGGAATTAGCCAGCAAAAACGATCTTTACATGGCCCTGGCCTATACAATCCGCGATCGTTTATTGCAGCGTTGGTTAACCACCCAACAAACCTATCTAAAAAAAGATGTCAGAACCGTTTGTTATCTCTCGGCCGAATTTTTAGTCGGTCCCCATTTAGCTAATAATTTAATTAATCTCGGTATCTACGAACAGGTCCAGAAAGCTGTCAGCGAATCGGGATTAAAACTAGAAGAATTAATTGCCCAGGAAGAAGAACCAGGGTTAGGAAATGGTGGTTTAGGTCGTTTAGCGGCCTGTTATCTCGATTCCCTTTCTACTCTAGAAATTCCGGCTATTGGTTACGGTATTCGCTACGAATTTGGTATCTTTGATCAAGAAATCCACGACGGTTGGCAGGTAGAAATAACCGATAAGTGGTTACAGTATGGAAATCCCTGGGAAATTGCCCGACCGGAATCATCGGTAGAGGTAAAATTTGGCGGTTATACCGAATCCTATACTGACGAAAATGGTAATTATCGCAGTCGTTGGATTCCCGATTATGTAGTCAAAGGAATTCCCTACGATACCCCAATTCTCGGCTATCGAGTGAACACCGCTAATACCATGCGTCTCTGGAAGTCAGAAGCTTGTGAATCTTTTGATTTTGGTCGCTTTAATCGCGGCGATTATTATGGTGCGGTGGATAATAAAGTTCACTCGGAAAATATCAGTAAAGTTCTCTATCCTAACGATGAACCAATTCAAGGCAAAGAACTACGTTTAGAACAGCAATATTTCTTTGTTTCCTGTTCCCTACAGGATATGATTCGTATTCACTTACATGAGAACCCCAGTCTCGATAATTTTCATCAAAAATGGTCAGTACAATTGAATGATACTCACCCTTCCGTCGGGGTAGCCGAGTTAATGCGCTTGTTAATTGATGTGCATCATTTCGATTGGGATAAAGCTTGGTTTATTACTCAAAATACCTTCGCTTACACCAATCATACTCTTTTGCCAGAAGCTTTAGAAAAATGGCCTTTGAGTATTTTTGGTCGTCTTTTCCCCCGATTAATGGAAATTATCTATGAAATTAACTATCGTTTCTTGGATAAAATTCGCATTATTTATCCCCATGATGACTGCAAAATGTCCCGTTTATCTATAATCGATGAAAGCGGCGAAAAATACGTCCGTATGGCTCACCTTGCCTGTGTGGGTTCCCAGGCAATTAATGGGGTGGCAGCCCTCCATACAGAATTACTGAAAAAAGATGTTCTGCGCGATTTCTATGAACTCTTTCCCGAAAAGTTTAGCAACAAAACCAATGGAGTTACTCCCCGGCGCTGGATAGTTTCTAGTAATCCCCGCTTGACTTTTGCGATTACAGAAAAAATCGGCGAAAATTGGATTAAACATCTGGAGGATTTACGCGGTTTAGAAAACTATGTGGATGATGGGGTATTTCGGGACTATTGGCGACGAATTAAATACGATATTAAGGCAGATTTAGCCAATTATATCGATAAAAAAGTCGGTATTAAAGTTGATCCTAGTACCCTCTTTGATGTGCAGGTAAAACGCATTCATGAATATAAACGACAACACCTCAACGTTTTACACATCGTTACTCTCTATCATCGTCTCAAAAATAACCCCAATCTCGATATTACCCCCCGCACCTTTATTTTTGGTGGTAAGGCAGCCCCGGGTTATTTTATGGCAAAATTAATCATTAAATTGATTAATTCTGTGGCAGAAGTGATCGATAATGATCCGACGATTGGAGGACGTTTAAAAGTGGTTTTCCTACCCGATTATAATGTCACCTTCGGTCAACGGGTTTATCCAGCTGCCGACTTGTCTGAACAAATTTCCACGGCTGGGAAAGAAGCTTCGGGAACCGGTAATATGAAATTCTCCATGAATGGGGCCTTAACTATCGGCACTCTCGATGGGGCAAATATCGAAATTCGTGAAGAGGTGGGAGCGGAAAATTTCTTTCTTTTTGGCTTGACAACCGAGGAGGTTTATGCTAAGAAAGCCGCTGGTTATAATCCCCAAGAATACTATTACCATAACGAAGAATTGCGGGCAGTATTAGACCTCATTGGTTCGGGATTTTTTAGCCGGGGTGATAGTAGTTTATTCCGTCCGCTCGTGGATAATCTTATCTACGATGATCCCTATATGTTACTGGCTGATTATCAATCCTATATCGACTGTCAGGAAGGAGTCGGTCGTGCCTATAAAGATCAAGAACATTGGAGTCGTTTAGCGATTCTTAATGTGGCCCGCATGGGAAAATTCTCTAGCGATCGATCGATTCGGGAATACTGCGAGGAAATCTGGCGGGTACAACCGGTAAAGATTGAATTACCCGATTATATTCAAGCTAATGCCGGTTTATCGGTAAATTAGAACAAATCTAGGCAGTAGGATCGTGTTTATTCACCCTACTGCCCACAGGATAACGAGCCTTGGGCGACTCTAATCTAGATTTCTACGGGATTGACGGGGCTCGAACCCGCAACTTCCGCCGTGACAGGGCGGTGCTCTAACCAATTGAACTACAATCCCATTTTTGCGACAATTCTGATTGTAACTTCATTATTAGGGTTATGTCAAGCACCTCTGGGAAAATTTTTTTGAGGGAAGTGGGGAAGTGGGAAACAATTCATAACTGGGTTTTTAAAGTTGGATTGGTATCAATCCTGAATTAAAGCCAAAAAATCCCATGGTAGAGAGGGATCCTCTTTACCATGGGATTGTAATTAAGCTTGTTGGGAGCCTGAGCTATGACTAACCCGAATTCGATCGAACAGCTATCGCAAGAATTACTCGATCTAGACCAAGTAGATGCCGATACTGGGGCAGATTTGCGGCAAAAAGCCCAAGAAATCCTCGCTGAAACCACTATTGACCTCCCGATTCGAGAAGCGATCGCCGATAGTCTCAGTCAAGGCAATCAACTACTTACCCTCAAAACCGTCGGCAGGGAAGAAAGTTATTAGCACATTTGGGGTCAAAAGTCAAGATGAAAGAAAAAAATTTTTTTGTCTGGCTGGGGCGATTTTTGGCCTCTTTTGGGCTGTTATCGGGGATAAGTGGCTGTAATTCTCCTCTTTTGATTACTCCTCAAGTTCCCGCCGGTGGTTTAAATAGTTTTGCTCCCGATCAATTCCCCAGTTATAGTGCTGATGGTCGCTATTTAGCCTTCGCTTCCGATCGCTCCGGTCGTCGTAGTATATATTTATTCGATCTGCAAGAAAAGCGCTTAGTTAATCTTCCTAACCTAAATCGTGGCGATTCTAGCCAAGATCAGCCATCTCTGAATGCTGACGGTCGTTTAATTGCCTATATCTCCAGCGAACGCGGCAAGAGTGATGTCATGGTTTATGATCGTTCCAGATCCCGTGCAACCCTGTTAACCGCTAACCTGCGGGGAAGCGTCCGCAATCCCACCATTAGCGGTGATGGTCGCCAAATTGCCTTTGAAACCAACCAAGAGGGTCAATGGAATATTGCGATCGTTAACGGCCAATTTTAAACTTGTTCTACTCGGTCTTAATCGTTAAAACCTGTGGAGGAGTAGCATCTGGTGGATATAAAAAATTTACCTGTACTATATGCCAATCCCCGGGAGGAATAGTCAGAGTCACTAAAGGTTGCCCCTCTTGTCCGCGTCTTTGGACGAGATGGAAAAATCGGCTTTGTGCCTGTCCCTGGTCATCGCTATAATTGACGGCTACCGTTCCCCGAAAAAACACTTGTGGGGCAGCTGGATCGAGAAAACGCAAACCCTTCCCAATAACATCCTCTTTAATCGGTGTTTCTAGCGCAATAGTCACCGTTTTCGCCTCATTACTCCCATTAAATAGAGGTAAACTTAACCTATATTCCACACCGTAATTACCATGAGCTTGATAGGCCGTATCGGGATAGCGAACTAACATGGTAGCACTTTGATTTTGTTCCGTTCCCAGTTTGCCCCCGGGTAGGGTGCTAATCCCATAGGCTATAGATTGACCAGAATCAGGAATATTTAACCATAAAGAAGCTCGATCGACCAATCGGGCTGGCCAAGCTGAACCTTGGGACACCCCCGCTACCCGTCCATAAATTATCTGTCCTTGACTATTGGGAGGAGTGGGCGCTCGATCCCGCGGAGTCGATAAATCGCCTTTTTCTAGCAAATTTTGCCACTCTGTCAGATTTGGTGGTCTTTCCTGCCCATTTTCGTCTAGGGCTGCATAAAGAGCTAAACTAGCAGCGTAGAGAAGACCGTCACTTTCCAGACGGAGATAAGTGGACCTACCGTTTAAAGGGGGAGTCAAATCGCGCACGGGAATCGCCGCATTTAAGACCATAAAACTCTCCCCCGCCGGAATAATAATCCTATCGGGAAAAATATCCTGACGCTGCCCCATTAAAATATCCCCCATTACCCGACTTCCCGGCCCAGCAAAAACCGTCCCCTGATTATTTTCCACTTGTGCCGGTAAATCGATAAAAGCTGCATCGGGTTGACTCAAATAACTAGCTCCTTGCAGAATTTTAACGGTCACGGGATTAGAACTAGGATTGTGGAGTAATATACCCAGATAAAGGCTGCGTAAATTATCGGGAAAACTCCCCCTCGCTATATGGTGGGCAAAAATATCAAAGCGTCCCTGAAAAGCATAATTTAAATGGGCCGAGGGAAAACTTTTCTCTTGGGGGGGAAAAGTCGAAAGCAAAATCCCTTCTCCTAGCAATAATTCGGGACTATTACTATTAAAAACGGGAACTTGATCTAGTTGATTCGGTAAAGGACGCACCTGCACCGGTCGAATTATTTCTACAATAGGAGGAGTTTGGGCAATGGGTAGTAAAAAAGGTAACATCACACAAATTACCATCTCAAGATAATTATTTTTTGATCATAGCATTACTGGCTCGCTCAATTTAGATAGTATTCTGTTTGTCTATATCTAGAGGATTGGTTAATATTTCTTGCTGGTGTTAAGTAGCTGGTTATAATTAAATTAAAAATCGATTTTAGGTTCGATCCCCCCTGCACCCCTTGATAAGGTAGGGTTGATTCATGAATCAACCCTACCCTTGATAAGGTGGGTGTCTGATAATTTTTAACGCCTACCTACTTAAGTACAATCAAGAAAAATTATCAAACTTACCAATCTTTATTTGCTCTTGCCATTGAGCAAATCTATTGTCATCATAGACTAAAATCTAGATGTAGCCGATGTCTAGATATCGATCGAGCCAGAATTGTTATGATAAATTCATGAAGTTTTATAACGGTATTTGCCCGTGAACATGAACCAAATCGACTATCTCAGGATTAGTTTAATCGATCGCTGTAACTTTCGCTGTCAGTATTGTCTGCCTGAAGATGCAGAATTGGCCTATGTTCGACCGCAAGAATTACTCACCCGGGAGGAAATTCTTACTTTAGTCAAAAATGTCTTTATTCCCCTTGGTTTCCGCAAATTTCGCCTTACTGGTGGGGAACCTCTCTTACATCCCGAAGTAGTGGAGATTGTGCGCGATATCGCCTCTTTATCTGCCACTAGCGATTTAGCTCTGACCACTAATGGCTATTTACTTGACAATTTAGCCGAAATGTTGTATGAAGCCGGACTAAGACGGATTAATATCAGTTTGGACTCCCTCGACCCCGACACTTTCGATAAGATTATCGGTAATCGCGGCCGGAGTCGTTGGCAAAAAACTTGGGCAGGTATTCAAGCGGCCCAGAGAGTGGGTTTTGACCCCTTAAAATTGAATGTGGTGGTGATTCCGGGGATAAATGAGGCAGAAGTGGAGGATTTAGCGGCTTTGACCATCGAGAAGCGTTGGCACGTCCGTTTTATCGAGTTTATGCCCATCGGTAACGGTGATTTATTTCAAGAAAAAGCTTGGATTGCGAACGAGGAATTAAGGGGGCGAATTCGGGCAAAATGGGGCTTAAATGAGGGTCAAGTGCGGGGAAATGGTCCAGCCGATGTTTTTCAAATTCCGGGGGCTAAGGGTACAATTGGCTTTATCAGTCAGATGTCGGAATGTTTTTGCGATCGCTGCAACCGCCTACGTCTCTCGGCCGATGGTTGGTTGCGTCCCTGTCTCCTCAACGAAACCGGACAAATTGACCTAAAAACCGCCCTCCGTCAGGGAATTTCGCCGGCAGAAATCAGGGAAAAAGTCCAGAAATTAATGGAACTGAAAGCAGAAATAAACTTTAAACTGCGTGATTCTGGCACATCAAGCGGCATTTATACCCGTACTATGTCCCAAATTGGCGGCTAAAAATCTACTGTCCGAATTCTACTCTAGCCTGTTCTACCATTTCCACGGTAACTCGATCGGAACCGGCATGACGAGCTAATTCTTCTATCCTTTGACGCGCTTGGGAACGAACAAAATAGGGAATATTTTTTAGTTTTGCTTTTGCTTCTGCGGTCCATTGTAGTTGATCGGAAAAATCTAGAGCTTCCATAGATTTAACAATAGTAGTCCGTCTATTATACCAAAAAAGATTAGCTATTTATTGCCAAGCTAATTAAATGATGAGTTTCTTGATAGCGACTCTTTTTCACCTTTCTGTTAATTTTAGGTTTCTGCTAGGTCGAAATTTACTCTTTGATATAAATCTTGAAAAGAAATCTGCCAATCTACCGACACCAATTGTAAAACCGCATTTTCCCCCGTGACGAAATCAATTAACCATTGATCATCCTTTTGTTTATAGTAACGTTCCACACTATAACTAGATTGTTCGATCAGAATATATTCCTGAAAAGTTGGCAAGGAACGATAGAATTTAAACTTATCCCCTCGGTGATAAG
>NZ_JADBTF010000454.1:0-8066 GCF_020246295.1 Microcystis sp. M090S1
AAATCAGTTGTTAAATGCCGATGTCAATGGGTCATTTAACATCATTAGAAAAGTAATTCCTGCTGTCATTGACCAGGGAATAAAGGGTTTGCCGTTTAATCCTGTAGTGCTTGACCCACTACGAATGACTAAGCTTTCAGGCTTTTAAGTAAGTTTGAGTAAGTTTAGTTGAGCGGTATAGATCCTCCGGTTATAATGAAATCTGGGAAAATGACACCGCCCCATCCCGAAAACTCTTACCCCTTGCTAGGTATAATCGATCGCAGGAAGAATTTTATGAGTAAATTTGTCTTTGTCACCGGGGGAGTTGTCTCCAGTATTGGGAAAGGAATTGTCGCCGCTAGTTTGGGAAGATTGTTGAAAAGTCGGGATTATTCCGTCTCAATTCTGAAATTAGACCCCTATATCAACGTGGATCCGGGTACGATGAGTCCTTTTCAACACGGAGAGGTATTTGTCACCGATGATGGGGCCGAAACCGACCTCGACCTTGGCCACTACGAACGTTTTACCGATACGGAACTCTCCCGTCTCAATAGCGTGACTACTGGCTCGATTTATCAAGCGGTATTGAATAAAGAGCGCCGTGGTGCTTATATGGGGGGAACCGTGCAGGTAATTCCCCATATTACCAACGAAATCAAGGAAAGGATTCTCCGGGTGGCCAAAGATACCAACCCCGATATTGTCATCACAGAAATTGGTGGTACGGTGGGAGACATCGAATCTTTGCCTTTTTTAGAAGCAATTAGGCAATTTAGGAAGGATGTAGGTCGAAATAACGTGGTTTATATGCACGTTACCCTAATTCCTTGGATTCCGGCCGCTAAGGAGATGAAAACTAAACCGACGCAACACTCGGTCAAGGAATTAAGATCGATCGGCATTCAACCGGATGTGTTAGTCTGTCGTTGTCATCTACCCCTACAACCGGGGTTAAAAGAAAAACTCTCAGCTTTCTGTGATGTGCCGGTGGAATCGGTGATTACTGCTCAGGATGCCAGCAGTATCTACGAAGTGCCTCTTAATCTGGAAAAAGAGGGATTAGCGCAACAAACCCTAGAATTATTAAACCTGGGTCCCCGATACCCCCATCTGGAGGAGTGGGAAAATCTCATCCGACAGATGCAATCCCCTAGTCAAAAATTAGAGATAGCTATCGTCGGTAAATATGTGCAGTTGGGGGACGCTTATCTCTCGGTGGTAGAGGCCTTGAAACACGCTGCTATTGCCCTTGATAGCGAGATAGAATTGCGTTGGGTAAGTGCTGAAGATGTGGATAACGATTCGGCCGAAGCTCATTTAAGCGGTGTTGACGGTATTGTTGTACCCGGTGGTTTTGGTATTAGGGGTGTGGATGGCAAAATTAAGGCGATCGAGTATGCTAGGGTCAATAATATTCCTTTCTTGGGTCTCTGTTTAGGGATGCAGTGTTCGATTATCGAATGGGGTCGCAATGTGGCCCGATTAGAAAGGGCCAATAGTTCCGAATTTGAAGAGGATACACCGAATCCGGTGATTAATTTACTGCCAGAACAGGCAGATGTGGTGGATTTAGGGGGAACAATGCGCTTAGGTCTCTATCCCTGCCGTTTAAATCCCGATAGTCTGGCTTTCTCCCTCTACGGTCAGGAGGTTATCTATGAGCGCCATCGTCACCGTTACGAGTTTAATAATGCCTATCGTAGTCTCTTTTTTGAGACTGGTTATCTGGTGAGTGGCACTTCTCCTGATGGTCGTTTGGTGGAAATTATCGAACTACCAAAACATCCTTTCTTTATTGCTACCCAATTTCACCCCGAATTTCGCTCTCGTCCCAATAAAGCTCATCCTCTCTTTTCTGGTTTCATGAAAGCGGCCCTCAAAGGTAGAGAGCAAAAGTTCTCCCTTAGTAGTCAGCATTCAGCTATTAGTTAAATTTTAGCTTTGCTGGTTCTATTGGCTCAAAATCTGGTTTTTTGGGGGGAAACCCCCGAAAATTTGTCATCTTAACCCCAGTTTGGCCTAGGGTTTCCCGAATTGACGTTGATAAACTACTTCTTCCTTGCCAGATTCCAGTTTAATATCCGAGCGAGGATAGGCCACACATAACAAAGCATAGCCTTCTTTTTGCAGGTCGGGGGATAATCCCATGCCCTCACCTTGTTCGACGCTACCCTGGGAAAGTTGAGCGGCGCAGGTAGTACATACGCCCGCATTGCAAGAACTGGGTAAGTCAATCCCCGCATCGTAGGCCGCTTGTAGTATAGTTTGATCTTCCCTAACTTCGATCGTTTGTGTTGTTCCTAAATGAGAAATTTCTACTTTGTAGGTTGTGGTCATAGCTAATGAATGATGCTTTGAACTTCACCTATTTTATCATTCTAGATTGCGGATAGAGGAGAGAGGGGGGAAATCTTTACCTAATCAGATTTTCACCGGTCGGCAGATAATTGATTGTCATGAAAGATGATAAAATCATCAAAAGTAGTAACTTTTTCTGGCAATTTGCCCTGTAGTTAAAACGAACCAAAGAGAGAATTTACTTCTCTCTTTTGCTCATGAAAATTATGCAAATTTTTCGATAACCGAGGGGAAGTTATTCTATTTGTAATTGGCTCTCGTGTCTTTAACCGCCGCCCAAAAAAATAGGGCTGTTAGTGGCACACTTGCCGCTAGAATTAAGCCAGTGGTGGTATTGCCTAAATCCGGTTCTCCCGAACTAATTTCAAAGACACAACCCACACCAGCGATCGCTGCAATACAGGATAATAACAATAAAACGCCGCTTTTCGGGGTCATCTTCACTCCTCACCTAAATTAACTAATGCCTTTATTTTGTCACTTTCTCGACCGGTTTCACCGCTTGCACGGAAAAACCGTGTTTTTTTAATTCTTCATTGAGTGCCAAATCGTTATCTACTCTGTCCACGAACATGACACCATTAAGATGGTCCATTTCGTGTTGAATTACCCGCGCTAGTAAACCGTTAGCTTGCAGTTTTCGTGGTTTCCCCTGTTCATCTTTATAACTCACTTCGATCGCTTGGGGACGGATGACATCTAAAAACACATCGGGAATACTCAAACAACCCTCTTCCGCTTTGCACAATTCCCGACTATAACCGATAATTTGGGGATTAATCAGAATTAGGGGCGGATTTTCCGGTTTATCGGGTTCACAATCGATGACAATCAATTGTTTATTGACTGCCACTTGCGGAGCCGCTAACCCGATACCATTGGAACTATACATAGTTTCCAGCATTTCTCTGGCTAATTGGCGAATGCTGTCATCGACTTTAGCAATCCGCTTGGCCGGTTGACGCAAGACTCGATCGCCGAGATAATGCAGTTCTAAAGGGGGTTTTTCTAATTTGCGTTTTTCTACGGTAATAGTGGCGCTCATAAACTTAATTATCGATGGGATGCACAATTTTGATCTTAGTCACTGGCTCTGGGGCATTTCTCCGGAAAAGGGAGAAAAAAGCCGAGACTCTTCATAAAATTTTACACTGATCACAGACAGTTCGTCTATATCAGGAAGTGGGGAGTGGGAAGCTTTTTCAGTTATCAGTAAGCAGTAATCAGTAATCAGTGGGGGATTGGGGAGATTTTTCAGTTATCAGTTATCAGTAATCAGTAATCAGTGGGGGAGAGGGGAGATTTTTCAGTTATCAGTTATCAGTAATCAGTAATCAGTGGGGGAGAGGGGAGATTTTTCAGTTATCAGTTATCAGTAATCAGTAATCAGTGGGGGAGTGGGGAGAAGGGAGAAGGGAGAAGGGAGAAAAAAAGCTGATTGTAACCGGCTACTTATTAGTAATTGGCATTCCTAACCATTGGCTTAATTCCGCTGCTAACCATTCAATTTCGGGGTTACTCAGATATTCTTTTGTCTTACTGCTAATAGTATATTCTTTAGTCCCCGCCCAAATAGTTAAAGCCATCGGCACATAAACTCGATCGCCATCGCCATCTTTGGTATGATAACTATCAGCTTTGACCAGTTTATTAATATGTTGCCGTGCCATTTTCTTGTTGCCCGGAAGTGTCAAACCAAAAATTCGCTGAATGGCAACAATTTCTTGACTATCAATAGTGATAATTTCCTCCCCTTTGAGACAATAAATAATCTGGTAAAGCAGTCCTAAACCTACAAACCAAAAAGGCACGGAAAAGAGCAGAAAAAACCAACTCATCCACAGAAGAGTAGAAACGGCTCCTCCTGTCCATACTAATAAAAAAGCGTTCCAAGCGATGGCAAAGGCTCCAAGAAAAATTAATTTAGGGGTAAAACCTTCGGGAGGTAAAGATATTTTAATTTTCTCCTCGCTTTTTTGCAACTGTACCCGACTCCCTGCGGGTTTTTCAAGGTTCGAGGAAGTTAATTGAATTTCGTGGAGAGTATTTAAAGCTTGATTTGCTGCCTGTGCTGAAATAAACCTTTTCTCGAGACTAGGTTCAAGTAATTGCCCTAACCAATGAACAAAAGCAGGGCTTAAATTGGCCAAATTATTTAATTGAATTTTACCATCTTTTTGGGGTAAATCTGCGGGATGAATGCCTGTAGCTAGATAGATTAAAGTCGCTCCTAAACTGTATAAATCAGAAGCGGCAACGGTGCGACCACCGAATTGTTCAGGGGGCATATAACCGTAGGTTCCGACGATAGTTAAAGTGGCCTGTTCCTGTTGGGCAACAGTCTGGACAGAACCAAAATCAATTAAATAAACATTGCCGATACTATGGCCCGATCGATCTTTTAGTAAAATATTACTAGGTTTCAAATCCCGGTGGATAATTGGCGGGTTAAGTCCATGGAGATAAATTAAAATACCTAGGATAGATTTAGCTAATTCTTGTAGGTCTGCTTCACTAAATTTGCGACCGGTTTCTACCTGTTCCTTGAGGGATTTAGCCTCGATATAACTCTGAACAAGGGCAAAACCTTGATAGGTATCGGTGCGAACTTCAAAATAGTCGATATATTCGGGAATCGAGCGACAATCTAGATGTTTAAGAGTTTCTGCTTCCCGTTCAAAAAGTTTTAAATCTGTCCATTCAAAATCGGGACTGAAGATTAATAATTTGACAACAACAGTAGCGCCCGTTTTTATATCTTGGGCGAGAAAAGTGCGTCTTCCGGTTTGTTTACCTAACTGACTTTGAATTTGATATCGATCGCCTAAAATTTGCCCTGGCAGCATACAATATATTCCTAGGATAATCCTAATTCTAGGCTAATCGAGAAATTTCTAAACTGCAAGCTAAGAAAACGGAAGTTTGACCGAATCATCAAAACTTTAGCATCTCCCAGGATAACTGCGGTGAAATTCAATTATATCGCCCGTTTTTCGCCAATTCCTGGACTGGGCTGAGGGATGTATTTTTTCAGGTTAAAAGAGAAAATAGGCATCAGAAAAGAAAATTGGCCCATCTCCGTCTGGGAAATTTTAGTACAAACGTTCAGGCTGTCAACTCCGGTGCTGCCATGCAGTCTGAAGGAGTAATTTAGATAGTCAACAGCTTAGTGTACAAGGGAGCAGCCAGTTTAATTCCGATCGAGGTGGAGTTTCCTGATATAGTTTTAAAAGCAGTCGGTTCAAGACAAAAAGACATGGTTACTAGGGGCGAACGAGGAGTAGAAGTGAGGAAAAACGAGAGCTTTTCTCTGGCTTCCTATCTGGAGGAAAAGCGGTTAATTGTCGAGTCAGCTTTAGATAGCTCTTTAGTTATCGGCAATCCTGCCAAAATCTACGAGGCGATGCGCTATTCTCTCCTCGCCGGTGGCAAACGTCTGCGGCCGATTTTATGTCTGGCTACCTGTGAATTGATGGGGGGTTCCCTAGAGATGGCTTTACCCACCGCTTGCGCCCTGGAAATGATTCACACTATGTCATTAATTCATGACGATTTACCCGCCATGGATAACGATGATTACCGACGTGGGAAATTAACCAACCATAAGGTTTTTGGCGAAGATATCGCTATTTTAGCCGGGGATGGTCTCCTGGCCTACGCTTTCGAGTATGTGGCTACCCAGACTCGTAATGTACCTCCCCTACAGATTTTAGAGGTAATTGCCCGTTTAGGTCGCACGGTCGGGGCAGCGGGTTTGGTGGGGGGTCAGGTTTTAGACTTGGAATCCGCAGGAAAACCCGATATTTCGGCGGAAACTCTCGGTTTTATCCATACTCAGAAAACCGGAACCCTGTTGGAGACTTCTGTGGTGTCGGGGGCAGTTTTAGCGGGGGCAAAAGCGGAAGATATAGCTAAATTAGCCCGTTACGCTCAAAATATTGGCTTGGCTTTCCAAATTATCGATGATGTTCTCGATATCACGGCGACAAAGGAGGAATTGGGCAAAACCGCCGGTAAGGATCTACAGGCACAAAAAGCCACCTATCCTAGTCTCTGGGGGATAGAAGAGTCCCGCCAGCAAGCTCAACAGTTAATAGATAGTGCCATCGGTGAATTGAGTGGCTACGATGAGGCCGCTGAACCTTTACGGGCCATCGCCGAGTATATTGTTAATCGTAAAAATTAAATTAAACGAATGAGATTATGCAGGACTTCGAGCAGGTGTTACACAATCAAATACTGCTAGTCTCTCTTTTAGCTTGTTTCACTGCCCAGGGACTAAAAGCGCTGATTGAGTTAATCCGCGATGGTAAGGTGAGTCTGCGCTATCTAGTCTCGTCGGGAGGAATGCCTAGCGCTCACTCGGCGCTGGTGGGGGCCTTGGCTACTGGGGTAGGATTACAGATGGGTTGGTCTAGTCCCGAATTTGCGATTGCGGCGCTTTTTGCGGTTATTGTTATGTATGATGCGGCTGGAGTGCGTCAGGCAGCGGGAAAACAGGCCCGGATTCTCAATCAAATTATCGATGAAATGTTCCAGGAGGGCAAGGAATTTAACGAGGAACGTTTAAAGGAATTAATTGGTCATACTCCTTTTCAAGTGCTGGTCGGTTTAAGTTTGGGTATCGGTATCGCCATGGTGCTGCTCTGTCATTAATTGAGGTGTTTTCTGGGGTTGAGATAAACTAGATTTAATAACTGAAAATCCGGGGTAATCACTCATGTTACAATCCCTAAAAATTGAGGGCTTTTGCGGTTTTCAAAGTTTTGAGATGGCCAATCTTGGTACGCCAATTCAAATTTGAAACGCATCAGCAGCAATGTTTGAGATAGAGGCAAAAAGGAATCAAAGTTACAGGAATCCACTCAACAAAGTGCTGATAACTGGGTAAATTGGCACAAGCATCGCTCCAGTATTCAGCTACATGGTCTAAATAAGAGGATTTGAAGTTTCTGTAATGATTACTACGGCGGTTCCTCTATCCATCTGGCACAGACAACTCCTTATACTAAATCCGTTGAGTATAGGCTAGTTATGAGGAGAGGCACTCATGCAAGAGGCACTCATGCAAAGGGGAGAATAAATAATCAGTTTTTAATAACCGGATTTAGTATTATTGGATAAGCCTTTCCACTTAGAAGATGTACCAGACTGAGCCTGAATCCGCCGTATGAAAAGCGATTAAAATCGTCATAATTTCCCCCAGACATAAGCTTATTTTTCGTTGTCGAGTCTTCAGTCCATAAGCAAGTAAGCTTTTTGAGCCTTGAGGTGCAAATTATTGGCAAAAATCATCGACAGGACAGAATAAAGCATCTATACTAACCCTAGGGCAAGGTGGCTGAATGGTTTTCTGTTTTTCAGCATATCACTTCTCCCTTTTCTTATCCCGAACTCAGGTTATATATAAGGAGAATAATTAACCATGACCGAAAATAGAGGACCGATTCCTGTAGTTGTCAACGGTGCAGCCGGTAAAATGGGACGGGAAGTCATTAAAGCCGTTGCTCGTGCCGACGATATGATCTTAGTGGGTGCAGTGGATCGAAATCCAGCTTTTCGAGGTCAAGATGTGGGGGAAGTGGCTGGTTGTGAACCCCTAGAAGTGCCGATTCTCGACGATTTGCAGAGTGTTTTAGTCCTGGCAACTCAGGAAAAAGTGCAAGGGGTGATGGTGGATTTTACCCATCCCGACGGTGTTTATGACAATACCCGCAGTGCGA
>NZ_JADBTF010000455.1:0-8813 GCF_020246295.1 Microcystis sp. M090S1
AAGTTGGTCTATTGTGACACCGCCACAACTAGCCACAAAATATGCCCCTGTCCACAAAATTCTCTTATCTTGACCATATATCTCTTTCAAGTGGTCTGAAAAGTTATCCCACATCAGCTGGCAAGAAGTTGATTTTAAGTTAGCGATTAGACTACTTAACAGCTTATGGGGTGGGTAAGTCAGAAGGATATGGATATGGTCTGATTCTCCGTTAATCTCTATTATCTTCGCCTCCCATTTCTCAGCTATGTTTTGAAAAACTATTCTCAAAAACTCTAGATGCTCCTTCTCAAAAACCTTTCTACGATAATTAGTTTTCTCTTGACACTTTTTACAATGGATTACTATACTCATAATATAACACATTGAGAGGTCGAATCGATGCGAGTCATAGAGTTTAATTTAAAAGTCAATCCTTCCCAAAAGATAGCCATTCAAGAGGCTATCAGGGTGGGACAGTTTATTCGGAACAAATGTCTAAGATTTTGGATGGACTCTACCAAAGAAGATCAGGTTAACTATGGTACTTTGTGTAGGCTAACTACCGAATTATCTAATAGTCCTGAATTTCCTTTTGTCGGTAAACTCAACTCTATGGCTCCTCAAGCAAGTGCCGAAAGAGCTTGGTTTTCTATATCCCGTTTCTACGACAATTGTCAAAGGGGTTTGGCAAAAAAAGGCTATCCCAAATTCAAAAAGTTTTCAAGGTCTGTCGAGTACAAAACTTCTGGTTGGAAACTAACAGAAGACAAAAAGTTTATCCACATCACGGATAAAACAGGGATAGGAAAATTAAAGTTAATCGGCACTTTTAACCGTGAGATTCTCGATAAATCTACTATCAAAAGAGTCAGGCTTATTAAACGAGCCGATGGCTTTTATTGTCAATTTGTCTTAGACATTGAGAGAGTATAAACCTTTGACTCTACAGGAAAAGAAGTAGGGATTGATTTAGGTTTAAACCATTTCTTAACTGACTCTCATGGGGATAAAATTGATAACCCACGGTTTCTTCGTAAGTCGGAAAAAAGACTAAAAAAGGCTCAACGTAAACTCTCAAAAAAGAAAAAGGGAAGCCAAAAAAGGTTAAAGCAGAAATCTAAAGTAGCTCGCCTTCATCTAAAAGTTTCTAGACAGCGTAAAGATTTTGCCGTCAAGACAGCAAAAGCGTTAATCCAATCTAACGATTTGGTAGTCTATGAGGACTTGAAAGTATCTAATATGGTGAAAAATCCTAAGCTTGCTAAATCTATTCAAGATGCGAGTTGGTCAATGTTCACCGATTGGTTAGACTACTTTGGGAAAATACACGGGAAGTTTGTGATAGCGGTGAACCCACAATATACTAGCCAACAATGTTCTAGTTGTGGCAATATTGTCAAGAAAACATTATCTGTAAGAACTCATGTTTGTTCTTGTGGGTGTGTCTTGGATAGAGACGAAAACGCCGCTATAAACATTCTCGCACGGGCAAATACTGTCGGGCGGACAGAAATTCAAGCCCTCGGACAGACTACCCACTGTCTATTAGGTGAAAGCTTAGTAGATAAGGTAACTGGATGAACAGGGAATCCCGAAGCGCTTGAGTGCGATGGGAGCGTCAATTTAGGTATCCCGTCGAGTATTTTCGCTAGACTGGAAAATAATGCACCTCGGCTAGACAAAATCCTATGGTAAAGCTGCTCGAAAATCCTCTCCGAGTGGGATTGCGACAAGAAAGAACCCCAGAACCCCTAATTTTAGTCATTTTTGGGGCATCGGGAGACTTAACCCAAAGAAAACTGGTTCCTGCCCTCTATCAACTGAAACGGGAAAGACGACTGCCGGCCGAATTAACCATCGTCGGTACAGCGCGCCGAGAGTGGAGTCATGATTATTTTCGCCAACAGATGCGCCAAGGCATCGAAGAATTTTCCGACGGGATTGGTAGTGAGGACTATTGGCAAGACTTCGCCCAAGGGTTGTACTATTTCCCCGGCAACATGGACGATCCGGAAAGTTACGCCAAAATGAAAGTCTTTCTGGAAGAACTAGACGGAATCCGGGGAACTCGCGGCAATCGAGTCTTTTATCTAGCGGTTTCTCCTAATTTCTTCCCTCCCGGTCTTAAAAACCTCGGCGCGGCCGGAATGCTGAAAGACCCAATTAAACACCGGTTAGTGATCGAAAAACCCTTTGGCAAAGATCTCAGTTCTGCCCAAGTTCTCAATCGAGTCGTACAAGAGGTTTGTCAGGAGAACCAAGTTTATCGCATTGACCACTATTTAGGCAAGGAAACCGTCCAAAACTTATTGGTGTTCCGATTTGCTAACGCCATCTTTGAACCCCTCTGGAATCGTCAATTTATCGATCACGTCCAGATTACCGTGGCCGAAACCGTGGGAGTGGAGGATCGGGCCGGATATTACGAAAAATCGGGAGCTTTGCGGGATATGGTGCAAAATCACCTGATGCAGTTATTCTGCTTGACGGCGATGGAAGCACCCAACGCTATTAACGCCGATAGTATCCGCGGCGAAAAAGTCAAAGTCCTGCAAGCGACTCACCTGGCCGATATTAATAACCTGGAAAAATCCGCCATCCGCGGCCAGTATAAAGCCGGTTGGATGAAAGGAAAACCCATTCCGGGCTATCGGGAAGAACCGGGGGTTAATCCGGAATCGACCACTCCCACCTATGTGGCCATGAAATTAATCGTAGATAACTGGCGTTGGCAAGGTGTCCCCTTCTATCTGCGTACTGGTAAACGTCTGCCGAAAAAAGTTTCCGAGATTGCCATCCAATTCCGCAATGTGCCGTTATTAATCTTCCAATCAGCAGCCCAACAAACTAATGCAAATGTACTGAGTCTGCGAATTCAGCCTAACGAAGGTATTGCCCTGCGTTTTGAGGCAAAAATGCCGGGGTCGGAATTACGCACGCGCACGGTAGAAATGGACTTTAGTTATGGTTCCTCCTTCGGTGTTGCCAGCGCTGATGCCTATAATCGGCTACTTTTAGACGCTATGCTAGGAGATCAAACCCTATTTACCCGTTCTGACGAGGTAGAAGAAGCATGGCGCATCGTTACTCCTGCTCTCGCCGCTTGGGACGCTCCCGCCGATCCCGCCTCCGTACCCCAATACGAAGCGGGTACCTGGGAACCCACAGAAGCGGAATTTCTCCTTAACCGTGATGGCCGTCGTTGGCGACGACTCTAATACAGTGAACAGTAATCAGTAGTCAGTGAGCAGTAAACAGTGAGCAGTAATCAGTAAACTAAAAACTCACATCTGATAACTGATAACTCACCTCTGATAACTGGTAACTGAATCACTGATAACTGATAAGTGGGTGGGTGAAATTAAATATAAGATGAACGTAGGTTGGGTTGAAGCATGAAACCCAACGCCCGCATGGGTTACGCTACCGCTAACCCATCCTACAAATAATTGTGCCTCCCTACTTAACTGGTAACTGATAACTGATAACTGATAACTGATAACTGACATGACCACCCAAAGCCCCCCCATTGTCTCCCTGCAAGCACCGAAAGATGTTTCCATCGATGTGATCGAGCAGGAACTGCGCGATATCTGGCAATCCTATAATGATAATGAGGATGGTATGGCCGCCACCCGGGCCACCACCTTTAGCTTTATTGTCTATGAACCCGATGCGGTACAGGAATTGTTAACCCTTCTCGGCTATTACACTGGCCCGATTGATGGTATTGCCGGTCCCCGGACTCACGCCGCGATCAAAGTCGCCCAGAAGGACCTAGAACTAGAAGTAACCGGGCTTTCTAGCGATGAATTTGTCGCTCGGTTAAGGGCGGCCTGGGAAGCGGAAAAAAACGCCGAGGATGGGGCTAATCATCGTCAATACGCCGCCGATTTGGATGCGATTGGGGTGGCAGATGCGATCGCTGCCTCCAATCCCTGTCGCATTATTACCCTCTGTCCCACCGCCGAGGCCGATGAAGGGGTAAAAGCCTCTGTTTCTGCCTATTGTCCCGTTAACAAACGTAGTCAGAACACTTTAGTTTGCTGTGAATACGTTACTTTAAGCGGTACGGCAGAAGCTTTGGAACGAATTGGCGGCATTATTTCCGAGTTAACTATTCCCAGTTTGCCAAAATTTCTCTGGTGGAAAGCCAGTCCCGATGCGGAATATGGACTATTTAAGCGTCTGGCCAGTCAATGTGATACGATTATCGTCGATTCCAGCACTTTTCGGGAACCGGAAACGGAACTGCTGCAAGTGGGGGATTTATTAGCAACAGATGTACCATTAGCTGACCTGAACTGGAGTCGTCTCGCTCCTTGGCAAGAACTAACCGCCGAGGCTTTTGATCCACCGGAGCGCCGGGATGCTATTCTGGAAGTCGATCGCATCACTATTGATTACGAAAAGGGCAATCCTTGCCAAGCTTTTATGTTCCTCGGTTGGATGGCCAGCCGGTTACAATGGCGACCGGTGGGATATAGTCACCGGTCGGGAGATTACGCTATTCATCGGATTAGCTTCCTCGGTCAGGACCAGCGTTTAATTGAGGCGGAATTAGCCGGTGTTCCCGTGGCCGATTGGGGTGAGGTACAAGGGGATCTGATTAGTATTAAACTCAGTTCTACTAATCTTCAGGCCGATTGTTGTACGGTAATTTGTTCGGGAACTACCGGCTGTATGCGGATGGAAGCTTCGGGAGGGGCCCAATCTTGCCGCATTGAACAAGTGTCCCATCTGGAAGACCAAAAAACAGAAACTCTTCTAGGTAAACAGTTACAGCGTTGGGGCCAAGATGTGCTTTATCAAGAAAGCATGAAAGTCACCGGCGCTATCCTCAAATTATCCCAACCGGATTGACAAATTAGCAACAATAATCCCACCCACTTTGGAGAGACCTTGTTAACAAGGTCTCTCGATATTTATACTAAATTCAGTTATTAAAAACTGATTATTTATTTCCCCTTTTGCATGAGTGCATGAGTAGAAAACGGGTTTCTCCGAGAAACCCGTTTTCTGTGCGTTACTCAACGAATTTAGCATTATACAGCAGTCAGCACCTGATTAAAACCGATAATTTTAGCTTTTCGGAAAACAGGTTATCATAAAAACAGAGCTTTGCTTTCAAGGGGGCAATATGGTCGCAACCACTGAGAAACGCTACACAGTCGCAGAATACTTTCAACTAGAGGAAACTGCCACCGACAGACACGAGTATCGAGATGGAGAAATTATTATTATGACTGGGGGAACTCCTAACCATAATCGCATTGCGGGAAATTTTTATAGAAGATTTCCCTTAACTATCCAGAATCAAGCCTATGATATATTTATCACCGATCTACGCTTGGCAATACCCGCCTATAATGTGTACACCTATCCCGATCTTATGATCGTTAAGGGAGAACCAATTCTTGAAAGAGGACGCACCGATACGATTACCAATCCACAGGTGATTATCGAGGTTTTATCAAAATCTACTCAAGACTATAATCGGGGTGATAAGTTTAAATTTTATCGCTCTCTTAATAGTTTTGAAGAATATATTTTAATCGACCAATATGGTTATTATATAGAACAGTTTCATAAAAGAGGCGATCATTGGGCATTCCGGGATTATCACGATCAAGAAGCGATTTTAACTTTGTTTTCTCTAGATTTTCAAATATCCCTGACAGATTTATATCAGCGGGTGGATTTTACCGCAATTGAAGTATCCTAGTGGCTCAACTATTTTTGCCGCAAAAGTCTTTGTATGATTAACTCCCAATCCAACTTGAAAAACCCACTCCCTAATTCATAAAAAAAGGTGGGGCAACACCCACCTTGTTTAAACCCAAATTTTCGATAATTAGGCCTCATCGAGAGCGGCAATACCGGGTAAAACCTTACCTTCGAGTAATTCCAAACTAGCGCCACCACCAGTGGAAATATGGCTCATTTTTTCCGCCACTCCCACTTTTTCCACCGCCGCTACCGAGTCACCACCACCGATAATGGTAGTTGTACCAGTAGCGGTTAAATCGGCTAAAGTGTGAGCGATCGCATCTGTACCCGCCGCAAATTTATCGAACTCGAACACCCCCATCGGGCCATTCCAGAGGACAGATTTACAGTTAGATAAAGCTTCTTGGAAAACTTTAACTGATTCAGGTCCAATATCCAATCCCATCCAACCATCGGGAATATTTTCGACCTTGACGATTTGGGACTCGGCATCTTTATCGAATTTATCCGCTAACACCACATCGGTAGGAAGGAGGAATTCCACCCCTTTTTCTTTAGCTTTCGCTTCCAGGGATTTAGCTAATTCCAGTTTGTCTTCTTCCACCAAAGACTTACCAACACTTAAACCGCGGGCCTTGTAGAAAGTAAAGATCATACCGCCACCGATGAGCAGTTTATCGCACTTTTCTAATAGAGTTTCGATCACGCCAATTTTACTAGAAACCTTAGAACCGCCGATAATCGCCGCTAGGGGACGTTGGGGAGTTTCAATAGCGGACTGTAGGTAGTTTAATTCTTTTTCAATTAAATAACCCGCCACCGAGGGGCTGAGATAGTGGGTAACGCCTTCCGTGGAAGCGTGGGCGCGGTGGGCGGTACCAAAAGCATCATTAACGTATAAATCGGCGTTAGCGGCTAATTTTTGGGCAAAATCGGGATCATTTGCCTCCTCTTCACCGTGGAAACGCAGATTTTCCAAAAGGGCCACTTGACCGTTAGACATTTGGCTAATCGCTGCCGTAACTCCCTCACCAATACAATCGGGACACATGATTACTTCTTGGCCCAATAATTCCGAGAGACGTTTAGCCACAGGGGTCAGACGCAAATTTTCTTTAACTTGACCGTCGGGACGACCCATGTGGCTGCATAAAATAACCTTAGCCCCTTTTTTGATTAAATCCTCAATGGTTGGTAGTGCCGCCCGAATGCGGGTATCATCGCTGATTTTCCCGGTGGCTTTGTCCATGGGAACGTTAAAATCGACCCGGACTAAGACCCGTTTGCCCGCTAAATCAGCTTCTGTTAAATTCGCTACTGTTTTTTTTGGCACAGCCCATAACCTCCTAGATTGCTTACCGTACAATAAAGATTAAATCAGGGTATCGCTACTTGCGGCAATTACTTTGACAAAGATTATTTCAGATTTGGGGATCAGTTTTGCAGTTCTAAGACTGATTTTCCCAGAAAAATTTGATTGGAGAGACTTGCTAATTATGTTTGAGACGATTTTATTTCCCATCGACCACAGCCGCGAAAGTCGTGACGCGACCAGTAGTGTGATCGAATTAGTCAAAATCTTTGACAGTCGTTTGGTCCTGTTGTCGGTGGTGGAAACGACACCCACCGGAGAAATTGCCCCCGACGATAAGATGAGTTCGATCGAAGCGGTGGATAGATTGTTACAATCGGCGCAAGCGATTTTCGCTCAAGCTGGCATCAAGGCGGAAATGATTGAAAGGGAGGGAATACCTTCTTTTGTCATCTGTGATGTGGCCGATGAAGTTAATGCCGACCTGATCGTTATGGGTTGTCGCGGTTTAGGATTAACCAGCGAAGGTGTGTCCGAAAGCGTCACCACCAAAGTTATTAACCTTGCCCCCTGTCCAGTGTTGATTATCCCCTAATCAGTGAGCAGTGATCAGTGATCAGCTTTTTTCTCCCCCATCTCCCCACTCCCCCCCGCAACGCGCACGAAGTGGTCTCCCCACTCCCCCACTCCCTTCTCCCGAGAGAAATGTAACGAATTGTGAGAGTTTCAGCCGTCAACCCTTGAAAACTCGATCGATGGGGTTGCTTGAAGTAATTCTTAGGCCTAAAGTGTAATCTTAAAGTTTTATGATCAATTTTCCCGTTGATCGGAAAAAGGAGAACTCAAACACAATGGCTGAAACTGGATACAAACAGGTGGTGACACCCTACAATGATGATCCGTTCATTGGTCATCTAGCTACCCCCATTTCCGCTTCTGGTTTTACCAAAGCTTTTATTGGTAACTTACCTGCCTATCGTCCCGGTCTAGCCCCGATTCTCCGCGGTCTAGAAGTGGGTATGGCCCACGGTTATTTCCTCGGTGGTCCCTGGGTTGTCCTGGGCCCCTTGAGAGACTCCGAATATGCCAATATCGGCGGCTTAATCCCCGCTTTAGCCATGGTTCTTTTGGCTACGGGTTGTTTAGCTAGTTATGGTCTTGTCTCCTTCCAAGGTAAGGCCGCTAGTGGTGATCCGCTGAAATCGGCGGAGGGTTGGAGTCAATTCGCTGCCGGTTTCTTTATTGGCGGTATGGGTGGCGCTTTTGTGGCCTATTTCCTCCTAGAAAATCTTGGTGTCGTTGATGGCATCATGCGCGGGGTTTTTAATCAATAATTAACCCTTTTTCTACCTGATTATCATTTCCTTATTTTTTTCCTAGGAGCGTTTGACATGACTGGTGACTACGCAGCTTCTTATCTGCCTTGGATTTTAATCCCGATCGTCTGTTGGTTAATGCCAGCCGTGGTTATGGGTTTGTTATTTATCTATATCGAGAGTGAATCCTAATTTAGCTCTAGGATTCCTACAATTAAGAGCTTGAAAATTAGCTATTTGATAGTTAGTTTTCAAGCTCTATTTTCTGAAGAAAAAGGAAGATGAAAATTGGTAAAACCCTACACCCCACACCCTGCATCCAGGCTGCATCCCACATTTGCAGAAATACCGACAATCAGCAATTATCAGTGACTCTGAAATGGGTACAAAAATATCTGGACTTCCCCCATACATAAATACTAGAAAATTAACAAAACCCTTACTGCAGGTCGCTTCTAAGAAAAAATTGAAAA
>NZ_JADBTF010000456.1:0-6534 GCF_020246295.1 Microcystis sp. M090S1
GGAATAAACTTGGGAGAAGATTCTGTTCTCGGTTTTCATCTTGTAGGGATTCTTGCTTTTTCCCTATCTACCCAGATCTTTTTCTTTTTGGCAACCCTTGTCTTGTCAGGTTTTGACCCACTTGTGTCCGTCAGTCAGCCTGCTTAGTCAAGCTGGTGCGGCAATATCGTACTTTTAGCCCTGAAATATATGATAGCGATGATAGTTTAAAAAATCTAAATCTGGTAAAAAGCGATCGGGAACATTTAAAGTTTTACCGCGATAGTTGATAAAATTTAGTTCTAACGTCTCGCTACCTTGATCCTGAGCCTTTTTTTCGATCTCATAGCCAATAATTAATCTTAAATCCTCATCGAAACTAATTAAACCTCGATCGAAAGCAGTATCATGAGTACGAGCTAGGCACAGGCCATTATGAGGGTTTAAACGCTGTTCGGGAAATTGACTCCAGGGTAATATATGACTAGCTGTTAGTAACAGCGGAATGGGATTTCCTGTAATACAGCAACGATAGTTATATAATGCTAAAATTGTCTTTCTAAAAAAGTTTTGTCCGATTCTAACTTTTCTGATTGCCTCGTTTTCTGTTTTAATCTTTTCCGAAAAATCAAGTCTAGTAAAATCCTCTTGCTGTTCGTTGATAACTCCTAAAAGAACCTGTAATCTTTCCTCACTTTCTAGGGCTAATTCTGTCCAGTTATCCTCGAACTCTTGCCAGATTTGTCGATCAGGTTTACTGATACCTTTTAACCCCTGTACTCCTCGCAATTGATGCCTGGGATCGAGAGAACCAAAATTACATAATTTCATCACCAGGGCCGATGGTGTTCGCTGTAACTTTTCAGCGACTTCGATAATAACAGGATTATTGGTGTGGAATTGTCCATAGGGAAATTTATAGTATAAATTGAGAGCGATCAGCAGCTCATCCCTTGTCCATAAATTCTTAGTCATAGCCCTTGGAAAATACCACCATCAGCCCTGAAATTACTGCTCAAATCAAATCGGGAAAAACTTCGCGCACTGCTGGATGAATTAACCGATGATTGGCGACATTTAACCCCTTAGCGAGGGAAACATCTTGATCCAAGGCTTTTACCCCATGGTCGGCTAATTTAATAACGTAGGGTAGGGTACTATTATTTAAAGCTTGGGTTGCCGTCCAGGGTACTGCTCCAGGCATATTAGGCACTCCATAATGTACTACTCCCGACTCCAGGTAAGTCGGTTGACTGTGGGAAGTGGCCCGCAGGGTTTCCACGCAGCCTCCTTGGTCCACTGCCACATCGACAATTACGGAACCAGGGTTCATTTTGGCGACTAAAGAGCGAGAAACCAGCGTCGGCGCTCGTTTTCCTAAGACTAGCACTGCCCCAATCAATAAATCGGCCTTAGGAACCACATTTTCTAATTGTGCTGGGCTACTATAAAGCAATTCTACCCTGGAACCGAATAAAGTTTCTAAATAGGCCAAGCGCTCGACGTTAATATCTAAAATAGTTACTTTTGCCCCCATACCGATGGCAATTCTGGCCGCTTCCGTACCCACCACACCACCGCCAAGGATAACCACTTGTCCAGGACTCACCCCGGGGAAACCCCCCAGTAAAACTCCCCTACCTCCCTGTTGTTTTTCCAGATAGCGGGCCCCAAATTGTACCGAAAGACGACCGGCAATAACACTCATGGGAGTCAAGAGAGGCAAGCGACCATCGGCAAGCTCGACCGTTTCATAAGCGATCGCAGTTGTTCCCGACTCGATTAATGCTTCCGTTAAATAGCGCTCGGCCGCTAGGTGTAAATAGGTGAAAAGGAGAGCTTCCTTGTTTAAAAAGCCGTATTCTGCCTTAAGCGGCTCTTTTACCTTGACAACTAGCGGTTTATCCCAAACTTGTGCCGCTTTTTCCACAATTTTGGCCCCGGATTTTTGGTAATCTTCATCGCTGAATCCAGCACCCAATCCGGCGGCCGTTTCCACAAATACCCTGTGACCGCGATCATTGAGTACACGCACACTACTAGGACTCAAACCGACGCGAAACTCTTGATCTTTAATCTCTTTGGGAACACCTATTTCCATGGTTTGCTTCTGGGGGACTATTTCTAACTAGGGTATGCTGAAAAAGTTTTTCGGTGGGGGTAGGGTGTGGGGTGTGGGGTGTGGGGTGTGGGGTGTGGGGTGTGGGGTGTAGGGTTTTAGCCATTTTCAGGGGAAAAGTCCCTGAATTTTCCCCCGGATCACTCCAAGGGCCAGTACTTATCGGACAATGTTTTTAGATTTATTCAGCCAACCCTATAGTTGCGAGTTATCAGGCATAGTATTTGGGAATCTTAGCGACTTTTTTGGTATTCTTCTAGCAAATCGATTAAATCTATCTGACATTTGCTGGGTAACAAATCCGCTAGAGAAACTTGCAGATGACCACCTCCGAGGGTGACTTTTATCTCCCGCAGGATAGACATGACTGCATTCTCGCTTAAGCTGTCGTTTTCGAGCAAAGGGAAGACTTTTTCGGCAACGACGCTGTGTAAATGTGCTTCCCGGAGATAGAGATGCCATTTAGCCACGTCAATGTAGATATTCTCGCCGATTTGGGCTGCCAGATTTTCGATGTCCTGAGTTGTATTAGCCATGGGATGTTACCGAGTAGTTAGCGATCGCCGCTATATAAATCAAATGTCCCACCAATAGGATAGCCCAAATTCCCGTGAACAGATTTAACCAAGTCCAATCGGAAAATTTAATGATATGAAAAAACCACAACCCTGAATTAATCGCTAAAAAAGCCGCCACATGAACGGCGAAATTCATGCGATCATCTAAACGTCGGAAAGCGGGATCGTTTTTGCGATCGGGTTGACGTGGCCAACGAGGAGGCATAAGCAGTTATTAGTTATCAGTTATCAGTTATCAATTATCAGTTATCAGTGTACCGTTTTTTTAGCTATCAGCCGTCAGCATATCGCTTGTACTCAAATTATCTACTGGTGGCGATTTCCACTTCGGGTAAGATTTCTAAAGATAAACGGGTTCTGACAGTGCCAGAAAGACGTTTAAGCAGTTGCGGGCGTAAATCGCGCAGAATATAGATTAATTCGTCTCCAGTGCGCCATTCTTCCCTTTCTGTTACTACCTGTAGGGAATTATCGCGACGCAATAGTAGGGGCAGCAGTTCGCCATTTTCAATTAATTTAGTTAATCTGGTCTGTTGTTCGCTCAAATCATTGCCTTTAAAGATAGTTTTACCCAATTTAATCTGATTATCGTCTAAATACTGATTCCATTCCTTGACCGAAAAACTAGGGAGAAAAACCTGATTAACCTTATTTTTATCTGGGTTAGGGGTTCCCGCAAAGGCAGCCAACACCCGGGGAGGATGAAATTCCTCGCTGGCTCTTTGGGCTAAAACCAGATTAACCTCGCTATTATTAGTCAAAACCAGAAAAGTTCCCATGGATTCGATGCCTGCTTCTTGCAGTATTTTTGTATCAAGTGCGCTACTCTGCAGCACCGTCAAACCGTCTTCTTCTGCTTGTTCACAGGCCCTGGCATCCGTATCGATTAAAACCACGTTTTCCCCTTGTTCTTGGAATAAACAACCGATTAAGCGACCTAGGGGATTACAACCGACGATTACTGCTCCTGTTGCCGCAGAAGAAGTGATTTTTAGCCCTTTTGCCACCCACCGCGCCGTTAATCCCTGAATAAAAACGGTCATTAAAATTGTTAAAAAGACTAAAGCTTTGATCGCTTCACCGCCATTAATACCGGCACGGGTGAGTAAAATGGCAAATAAAGAAGCTACTGAGGCAGAAACGATTCCCCTAGGGGCAACCCAAGCGATAAATAGCTTATGTCGCCAATTTAGGTCACTTTTTAGGGTACACAGAGCCACACTCAGGGGACGTACCACCAGCATTAAGACTAACACCGTCAGGACGCTGCCCCAACCCAAAGCGATCACACTGGCGATCGAAAGATCTGCCGCTAGTAAAATAAACAGTACCGACACGCAAAGAGTCGTTAATTGACCCTTAAAACGTCTTAATAACCGCTCATCGGGAACTGCCGCCGCTTTTAGCACGATTCCCGCCATTACCACCGCCATTAACCCCGATTCACTGCGACTAAATTGCGATAAACCAAATAATCCCCAGACTCCCGCTAAAACCACGAGATTCTTTAACTCAAAAGTCAGAAAATTGCAAGTTTTTATAATAAAACTTAACAATCCGCCTCCAGCAATGCCGATCGCCGCCCCGATGCCTAAACGCAGGGTTAAACCAGTGATAATTTCCATGGGGCGGGCATGACTATCAATAATCGTATTTAGCACCACTACGGCTAAAATTGCGCCTACAGGGTCGATTAATACGCCTTCCCCTTCCAAAAGCGTCGCCACTCGCCGATCTACGGCTACTTGCCTCAGCAAAGGACCGATCACCGTCGGACCGGTTACTACCACTAAAGAAGCGTAAAGAAATGCGATCGGCCAGGGAAATTCCCCCAACCAGTGGGCCGCCATACCGCCACCGATGAGAGTGATGGAAGTACCGAGGGTGACAAGATTGCGTAAACTGCCAGAAACTCGCCCTAATTCCCGTCCGCTTAGGCTTAAACCGCCTTCAAATAGGATAATCGCCACAGAGAGAGCAACAAGGACTTCTAAGCCAATTCCCAGACTTTGGGGGTGTAAAATTTCCCAACCATCGGACCCTAAAGCAATCCCAAAAATGAGCAGGAAAACAATACTGGGAACTTTCAGGTATTCGGCGATGACTTGGGCTGTAATCCCCGCCACCACAGTGATGACAATTTGCAGAGTAAGGGCGAAAGATGGATCCATGTTTAGCGATCAGTTATCGGCTATCGAGGCGGGGTTATGGTTGGGGTTTAATCATTCTAATTATAGTTTTGATTCCCGCTTCGGCCCGGTCGGGAGGAAATAAGCTAAGACGTATTTTAATCGCTTATTCTTAGATTAGCCGAATCTCCCCCAATCCCTTTACTGTTGCCTTTTGCCTCTTGCCTCTTGCCTCGTCTCAACAAGCAATTTAAATTACGAACAGCTTAATAGTTTCTAACAAACTAGGCAATGAGGATTAGTCATATTCAGTATCATCACCCTGCCTGAGTTGTTCTATTCCTAGCTCGATGTCGCGTTTTAATACCTCCCGTTGGCGTTGAATTTCCTCAGCGGCTAGTGCTGGATGCTGGATTTTCTGAGCGAGAAGTTCTTAAGCAAGGGAATCAATTAGTTTAGTATTGATTGCAGCAGCAGATTGACTCATATAGCGTTTACATTGTTTAATAGTCTATTTTTGAATTGGCGATTTATAAAGCAATTGCTTCCTGAATGTTGGCGAGTAACTCTTCCCGCGTATTGCCTTGAGAAATACAGCCGGGTAGGGAGGGAACTTCAGCCACATAAATGCCATCTTCATCTTGCTCAATTAAGACGCGATATTTCATGGGTTTGTCCTTGCTTTGAATTGATTGGAAGTTAATTATTTGAATCCAGTTTAGCGCGAGTTAGCAATCCCTAGGGATCGCCTCTTATTCCAGAAAACGGGTTTCTCAAAGAAACCCGTTTTCTAAGCTATGTTTTTTATAGCTGCGGTCTTCGTCTTTGACGATTTTCCGCTTCTAAGCGACTAATTGCTTCTTCTAATTGTAATCCAACTAATTCCATTTCTTGACAATTGCGGTGTGCTTTTGCCAAAGTTTGTTTAAGTTTATCAGAATCCTGGGGAAGCTGAGGAACAAAATCCATATTTAACTCCATAACAGAAATGCCATCTTCATCTTGCTCAATTAAGAACAGTTTTTAACTTTTCCAAGACAAAATTGTTTAAGGTAATTTTTCCCATTCTTCTCTACTAATATTTGCTTGTTGTAAAATTTTAGCCAGCAAGCTTTTACTGATATCTCCTTGGTGTGGATTAGGAATCCAGATTTTTAATTTTCCCTGCACCATATATTGATGATTTCCTCCTACCAGAGGACCAGAAAATCCCAGCTTTCTCAACTGGTGAATTAACTCTTTCCTTTTGATGGGGGCAAAAGGTGGCATCAGGCGATTTTTTGTTGAGGGGTTAGATTGATACCGTCAACAATCGGTAACTGATGTTGTAAGCGCAGTCCTAAAATAAGCCAGCCTTCCAAAACTTCCTGTAACTGTTCCTTAGTAGATTCGAGAGTTGTCCCATTAGCATATACTCCCTCAAATCCTGGAATTTCTCCATAAAAAGTACCGTCTTCTAGAACTTCATAAGTTGCCAGTGCCATTGCTTGTTTTAGATATTTTGTTAGCATCATTGACAGGAATAAAGCTCAGTGATTGTCTCGTAGATTGTTGATTTGTTGACATCCTCACCGCCGTAAACGGACGGTGATTCCCAAACCTCACGATTTGGGTTTCTGCTTCTTTCCCGAAGGATTTTTCGCACCTGCCTTAACAGATTTACTCTGTTCTGGTCTTATGGTCGCTCTACAGACTGACACCGCAAGCCCTGCGGCCAAAATATTTTTAC
>NZ_JADBTF010000457.1:0-3677 GCF_020246295.1 Microcystis sp. M090S1
AATACTTAGTGGAAAAATAGGCTTTTCGAGGGTAATTCTTGTTTTAATTCTCCATGTACGCAGTCTTTAAAAGCCTCTATTTCGTTCCAAGACACGATGAAGAGTGGCTTTTAGGCTAAGTATAATTACGCATCGCGTAAGTGAGATGCTCCCCATGATGAGGATACTGTCGAAGAAAGAGAACAATATGTTAATGACTTTATCACCAAACATATTACTGTTCCTGTAACAATCGAAATCGTGATCATTATTCAAAATCGATGTATTGAAACATGGCTACTAGGCAATCGCACAATATTTAATTCTAAACAACCTTTACAGGGACTTTTAGCTGATTATGTTCAACACTATGATGTTTACGAAAATGATCCCGAACTAATGGGTAGATTTAATTGCAGAAATCATGCCGATTTTCATTTTGCTTATCTAAAGTCTATTTTTGAAGCTAAAAAGTTGTCTTATTCTAAAAAACTCCCTGGGGTAGCTCAAGAACAATACTATCTTAATCAATTAAAAAAGCGTATCGATAAAACTGAACACTTAAAAACCTTTCAGAAATTTATTAATTTTTGTGATAATATTCGCCAAAATTTCCGATAAATTGATATGTGGTGCTTTTGCCAAGGATGAAATATAAGCTGATCTGGCATCGTCTGCTGACTAATGGCTGGGTGAAAATGTAGTACAGACTGTGATTGAGAATACAAGACTATGACAAGGCTTTTGTCCTAGAAATTTCTAGTTCGGCAGATTTTTGTAGTATTGTAGTATAATGGTAACTCCAGAAAAACAATCCCAAAAGTGCCTTTAGTCTCTTCAGTTAGCAGTTACCAGATAGAAGTTAAAAATTGGCAATTTACTTGATGTTATGGCTTCCTTACGGGATATTATCAGTTACTATCGCAATTATCAAAAAGCCGCCTTTTTGAGCATTGCTGCATCGAGTGTCTTTGAAATTATCGATCTGATGGTTCCCTACGCCGTCGGACAGATTCTTAATGTTCTTTCTCATCAGCCTTTAGATGGATTCGTCCAGTCTTTAGTCGATCGCGCCATGGTTTTAACTCCCTTTGCCTCAGAAAAGTGGGTTAGTTTGGCAGTATTATTAGGCTTAATTTTCCTAACCACGGTAATTAAAGCACCAATTCAGCCTTGGCTGGGTGTATGGTTTCACTGGGAAATATCATTAAGAGCGCGACGAGATCATCTCAAAAAAATTATTGCTAAAATTCTCACCTTACCCCTATCTTTTTACGATGAAAATAATCCCGGACGCATCGCTAACCGGATCGCCAAAGGGATAGAAAATCATACTTGGACTTATCCCGAAGTGGCGGGAATGATGATCCCAAAACTGTTTAGAGTTTTCGGTATCTTTATTGTTATTTGGGTAATTCAATGGCAAATCGCCCTTGCTTTTGTTATTTCTTTTGTATTAATTGTAGCTTTTATTGTGAGAGATTTAAAAGATTTAATGCAAAAAGAAAGAATTCTTGATCAGCACATCGAAAATACCCAAAGTCGCAATTCTGAGATTATTACTAATATCAAAACTGTCAAAGCTTTTGCCACAGAAGGACAGGAATTATATCGTCAGAAACAGCGTTTAGAGAGAGAATTTACCTACGTTATCTATCGCATTCATAAGGGTTATGTGGACTTAATTACTTGGGAAAAAACCCTCGTCCAAGCTAGTTTATTTGGAGTATTTTTCTTTACTCTCCTAGCCACCGTTCAACAGAAAATCTCGATCGGGCATTTTATCACCACCTATACCCTCGCTAGTATGGCCTATGCGGAATTAGATCCCCTATCCCAAATGGCAGAAACTTTCGCCCGTCGCTATGCTTCTATGGCACGTTTACAGGAATTTATCAACTTGCCTATTGGCACTGATGCTGGTAGTCTTTTAGCCGATCATGCCCAACATAATCCCTATCATTTTACGGGGAAAGTAGAATTAAGTAATCTTAGCTTTGGCTATAGTCCTGAAAGAAGGATTATAAAGGATATTAATCTTCTGATTGAACCCTATCAAACCGTGGCATTAGTGGGAAAATCTGGTTCAGGAAAATCCACTTTAGTTAAGTTACTTTTCCGCTATTTTGAACCGAGTCAAGGGCAAATTCTGATGGATGGCGAGGATATTAGTCGCTTAGATGTGACTTGGTATCGGCGACGGTTAGCGATTGTCCATCAAGAAGTAGATGTGTTTAATGGTACGGTGTTAGAAAATCTCACCTACGGTAATCCTAATATTAGCTTTGAGAAGGTAGAAGAAGCCTGTAAAATTGCCCGTGTTGATGAATTTATTCAGGAATTACCTAATGGTTATTCCACTATTGTAGGGGAAAGGGGCGTGCGTCTTTCGGGGGGACAAAGACAGCGTTTAGGAATTGCTAGGGCGTTAATTGTTGATCCAGATGTGTTAGTTTTTGATGAAGCCACTTCTAGCTTAGATTATGAGTCAGAAAGAGCCATTCAACTAGCCATGAAATCCATCTTAGGCACTCGCACCACGATTATTATCGCCCACCGTCTCAGTACTGTTCGAGAAGCTGATCAAATTGTCGTTTTGGATAATGGTCGCATTGTCGAGATCGGTAGCCATGACCAATTATTAAATCAGCAGGGAATCTATCAACGTCTCCACTCTTTACAAGAAAGCGGTGAACTGGTTTAGTTTTAAGATAGTCCCCGATAGCAGACCGAGAAAATATGATCTAATGGGAGTTGATCACCATGTCTAACGAAACCGTTACCTATTCCCTAGAAGCTGTTTTGACTAGGATTGAGGGGAAAATTGACAATCTCCAAAAAGATGTTAACCAAAAATTTGAAAGTCTCCAAAAAGATGTTGACCAAAAATTTGACACTTTCCAAAAAGATGTTAACCAAAAATTTGACAAAATTGACGAACGGTTAAATAAGCTAGAGGTAGGACAGGCAAAGTTAACCGAAAAGGTTGAGGGCATCGATAATCGCCTAAAATCAGTGGAAGGAACCCAAAAAAATCAGGTTTGGACATTAATTATTCTTTTGGCAAGTGCGGTCGCCTACGGCGCGGCGAAGCCGACCGCTACAGCCGGTTGGAAAGTATTTTTTTCAGGTAATCCCTAGAATTAACCTGTGGCTATTAGTCACAGTTTCAAGTTTTGTCATCCCAGAAAAACGATCTTCTCGAACAACCTCGAACTGGTTTAGTCTTAAAATAGTCCCCGATAGCGGACCGAGAAAATATATCTAATGGAAGTTGATACCACGTCTAACGAAACCGTTACCTATTCCCTAGAAGCTGTTTTGACGAGGATTGAGGGGAAAATTGACAGTTTCCAAAAAGATGTTAATCAAAAATTTGACAAAATCGACGAACGGTTAAATAAGCTAGAGGTGGGACAGGCAAAGTTAACCGAAAAGGTTGAGGGAATCGATAATCGCCTAAAATCAGTGGAAGGAACCCAAAAAAATCAGGTTTGGACATTAATTATTCTTGGGGCAAGTGCGATCGCCGTTGCTTTCCTGACAACCTTCTCAAAGATTTGATCTAATCTCAGACAGAATTGACATACCCCACGCCGTTTACGACGTGGATTCTTCTAGCATCACTGCTGAGAATTTCTGGCTCAACGAGTCCACTTGAATTAGATTCCTGGCGAAATCCCACCCAGAGGTGGTTC
>NZ_JADBTF010000458.1:0-10325 GCF_020246295.1 Microcystis sp. M090S1
TAAATCTTTATCTGGCAAGAGATTTAATTGATTAGTTCGCTCTGGATCGAAAACAGTTGACAAAAATCGCAGCAACACCTGTCTCTATAAGGGTTTCATTCCTTATAACCCCGTCCATTGCATAAGACAAACCGAAGAACCGACATATCCAATCAATCTGACAAATAAAAGGTAGGACTGGCTGAATAAATCTAAAAACCTTGTTGGATCAGATTTTTAGGCTTTTCTGAAATCCAAAAGTGCCAGGGATTGGAGTGAGCGCGGGGAAAATTCCGGGACTTTTTCCCTGAAAATTAGGTAATTGACCACGGCTCGACTGAGCTTCGCCGAACGTCCTGAAAATGGGTAAAACCCTACACCCTACACCCCACACCCTGCCCCCAAGAAAAACTTTTTCAGCAAGCCCTATATAGGAGTGATCAATCTTTGTGTCCTCTGTGTCTCTGTGGTTCCTTCCACACCCCACACCCGGCCCCCACCAACCAACTTTTTGCCGCAAACCCTAGATAGTTAACAGTTTCCCATCCCCAGTAGCTAATCTGGACACTTTTCTCGCAGCATATCTGGTACATTTTGTCAAAAAAACTTTTTCGTTTTAACATAAGTACACATATTTTTGGCAAAAGATCTTTTTCGTCAAAGGAGCAATTGGCAAGTTTTCCCTAGGGACGAATTAGTCATCCTAGACTTAGCAAGGGTTTCAAGGCACAAGGACTAAAAATGCACAGAGTAAGCCAATTCTTACATCCTAGCATCAGGCTGTAACTATTGCAATCTCGTTGACAAATAGGAATTTTTCTCAATTATTTTTTAAGAAAAGTAAAGATTAAGGAATGTAAATTTAAATCTTCTCAAGTATATTGGGATTTTGATAAATTTTGCTTATATAAATTAGCCCTTAGCATTCAGCTTCTGAGAGTAGTTATCTTATTGGTGAAGTACAAAGTTGTCGTTTTGGCAAGTCTCCGAGCAAGGAGACGATGCCAAATCCAGTTATAATTCATCTTGATCAGAAACGCTATATTTTTCAGTGTAATTAGTCAATTTCCTTGTTATTATCAATCTAGCTGATGGCTGACGGCTAATAGCTTTCTTTTTCCTCCGTCACCAGAGTAATACCTGTCCATTCTCCCTTCTCGTTATAAGAACGAATTAAGCGCTGTCTTTGAGTAGGAGAAAGTAACCAACCCACCTCTAAAACAAAACGATGACCGGCAGTAATTTTCAGAGGTGTATTACAGGAGGCTCCATCGGGCAGCAGCAGGATTTGAATCGGCAGCGGACTATTTTCAAACAACAATCTTTGTCCCTCAATCCGAGCGCTAGAAGTAATTTGACTATCGCCAAAAGTCAAAGTTTGCGAGAGATAATTATCCCCCTGACGCTCGATCGATACATGGGTAGAATAGGCAGGAGAATTATAAAAATCGCGTCCCGTTGTCACCGCCTGTCCCCGCCATTGACCCAGTAATTGCTCCACCGTTAACATCGGTCTTTCTGGGGAGCTAGAATCGGCCAACTTTTCCCGAATTAAAGTCAAGCGATCGAACTCACAGCATTCATTAAATAACTGTACCATTCTTAATCGTCTTTCTCCAGAGATTAACCCAAATTCTGCCCCGAATTGTGAGGAAAAACTACTAAAATATAGAGAACCTTGGCAAAAAGCTCCCGTCTGGCTAAATAGAATACCCTGATGGAGAGAACTATACTCTAAAATTAAATCTTCCGGCACTCGATCGCTGTAGAGACGGCGGACCAATTGACGAATTGATCGATTATTATTAACGCCTTGCAAAGATACCAAAGTCGGGGTATCTTCGATCAGATCGCCTTGGGGAGACAGACGGGTAAAAGAACCTTGCCATTGACCGAGATTTTTTAGTAAACATTCCCACTGGGAGAGCATAATAATTGAAGTAATTGGGGGAAATAGGAAAAAATACATGGGAACAATTCGATTAATGCACGCCAAACTCCATCGAGTGCGCGTCAGCGAGGCTAACGTCGATTATGTCGGCAGTATCAGTATCGATCGAGAATTGATTGAGCGGGTCGGTATTTTGCCGCTTGAAGAAGTGGATGTGGTCAATCTTAGCAATGGTAAGCGCTTTTCCACCTACGTTTTTCCCGGCCAAACCGGGGAAATTTGCCCCAACGGTGGTGCGGCTCTGCTCTGTCAACCCGGAGATATTTTGATTATCTATGCCTACGAACAACGTCCGAGGCAAGAAGTTCTCGAAAACGGTCATTTGGCCAAAGTTCTCGTCGCTGATGCTGAAAATCGCTGTCAGCAATTTTTTGAACAGAGCCTAATTCCCCGGGGTGATGGTCGGGGAGTGGAATTCTATAGTCAAGAATGCTGATTCTTGTCCTAAATTTGTTAACTTTCCCGTCATAATGAGAATAAGTAATGTAAATTTTCTTAGAATCAGCCCCCATGCGTGTAATTCTCATGACCGGTAAAGGAGGCGTGGGTAAAACCTCCGTCGCCGCCGCTACAGGACTCCGCTGCGCCGAACTTGGCTATAAAACCCTAGTTCTCAGCACCGATCCCGCTCACTCTCTCGCTGACAGTTTCGATCTCGAATTAGGTCACGATCCTCGTTTGATACGTCCCCATCTTTGGGGGGCAGAATTAGATGCACTAATGGAATTGGAAGGCAACTGGGGCGCAGTAAAACGTTACATTACCCAGGTATTGCAAGCTAGGGGTTTAGATGGAGTGCAAGCGGAAGAATTAGCGATTTTACCTGGAATGGATGAGATTTTCGGCTTAGTTCGCATGAAGCGCCATTACGATGAGGGTACTTATGATGTGTTGATTATCGATTCCGCACCCACGGGGACAGCCTTACGATTGCTGAGTTTGCCAGAAGTGGGCGGTTGGTACATGAGAAGATTTTACAAACCGTTACAGGGAATGTCGATGGCATTGCGACCACTGGTAGAACCTTTATTTCGACCGATCGCCGGTTTTTCCCTACCGGACAAGGAAGTTATGGACGCTCCCTACGAGTTTTACGAGCAGATTGAGGCTTTAGAAAAGGTTTTGACCGATAATACTCAAACCTCGGTACGTTTGGTGACAAACCCCGAAAAAATGGTGATTAAGGAGTCTTTACGCGCCCATGCCTATCTAAGTCTCTATAATGTTTCCACCGATTTGATTATTGCTAATCGGATTATTCCCGACAAAGTAACCGATCCTTTCTTTGCTCGTTGGAAAGAAAATCAACAGGTTTATAAACAGGAAATTTACGATAATTTTCATCCTTTACCGGTTAAGGAAGTTCCTCTCTACTCCGAAGAAATGTGTGGTTTACCCGCTTTGGAAAGACTGAAAGAAACTCTTTTTGCCGAGGAAGATCCGACTAAGGTTTATTACCAGGAAAACACCATTCGGGTAGTTCAACAGGAAAATAACTACAGTCTGGAATTATATTTACCCGGCATACCCAAGGAACAAATACAACTAAATAAAACTGGAGACGAGTTAAATATTCGCATTGGTAATCACCGTCGCAATTTAGTCTTACCCCAAGCTTTGGCAGCCCTGAAACCTTCCGGAGCAAAAATGGAAGATGATTACCTGAAAATCTCTTTTAGCAACGTGGTGAAAGTGTAATTTTCCTAGAGTAGGTGGGAAGTGGGAAGTGGGGAAGTGGGGAAGTGGGAAGTGGGGAATTTCAACTAAAACCCTAAAACCCTAAAACCCTAAAACCCCATCACCCCATCACCAGACAATTGACTTTTTCAGCAAACCTTACCGATGATTTTCCCAGAAAAATCAAGAGAGCCATCTTTTTTCTAACCATGCCAGGACACTTTTAACATCCGCCACTTTTTCTCCTTCAGGTACAGGTGGACGTTGTACCATTACCACGATTATTCCCAACTCTCTAGCGGCGATAATTTTGGCGTAAGTGGCATCACCGCCGCTATTTTTACTCACGATCGCCCCAATCTTATATTCTTGTAAAAGAGAGCGCTCTGACTGTAAGGAAAAAGGCCCCCGTTCCAACAATAATTTTCCAACCGGTACGATGGCATCCGCTGCCGGTGGGTCGATCATCCGCATCAAAAACCAGATATTGTTTAAATGTGCATAACTTGCCAGTTCTTGCCGACCAATAGTGAGAAATATCCGCGGCGCTAACCCCGGTAAAATATTCGCCGCCGCTTGATTGTTTTCTACTTCAATCCAATTATCTCCAGATACTTTTTCCCAAGCTGGACGACTTAACATTAATCGAGGAATACCACAATCCGAGGCGGCTTGAGCGGCATTAAAGGAAATTTGCGCGGCAAAGGGATGGGTGGCATCAATTAAACAATCAATGCTTTCTTGGCGTAGATAATTGGCTAACCCGGTGGCACCACCAAACCCCCCCCTGCGAGAGGGAGTTGTGAGAGTAATCGGTTCTCTCGTGCGACCGGCAAAGGAAGCGATGGCATCTATACCCGGAATTGCCGCAATTTTAGCCGCTAATGCCGCCGCTTCCCCCGTTCCCCCTAAAATCAGCACTCTTTTATTTTTAGTCATCCAGATAATTGCCAAAAGGTTAACTAGGGTTTGCTGAATAAATCTAAAAACCTTGTTGGATAAGACTTTTAGACCTTTTTGAAATCCAAAAGTGCCTGGCATGGGAGTGATCAGGGGGAAATTCAGGTACTTTTTCCCTGAAAATTAGGTAATTGACCCCCTCAAAATCGGTAAAACCCCACACCCCACACCCTACACCCTACACCCTGCTTCTAGGAAAAACTTTTTCAGCAGACCCTAACTAATTTTCCATCTTCCTATCTTGCCTGGCAAAGGAAGAAGATTGAGCGGTTAGCTTCTAGCCTGAAGAAACTCTCTACTCGCGCTTAGAAATTAGTTGAAGGGAAACATCTGAGCGGTTGATTGGGTTGGTTGGTGGCAAAATTTTGCCGGGGTTTTCAACCCAAATTTTCGATCAAGGTGAAGTATAATCTGACTGAGAATCGTCTCCTGTCTCTCCTATCCCCAAACCGAAAACATTATACCTCACCATTAAGATAACTGCTCTAAAAAAATAGCAAACTAAGAAAATTTCTCCTTTGCTACTTTTGCCGTGAACAACTATGTTAAAAAAAGTCAATTCTCTGCGATCGCTATCCTGTTTCCTCGCTATAATCCTCTGGAGTAGTCCCCTAGGAATTAACCCTAGCCTCGCGGTCAATGATAATTGTCAACTGTCCGAATCGGAAATCAAACAACAAGAAAATCTGCGTCAAACTTCCCCCCAAGAATATAACATTTTATTGCAGAAATATGCTGAACAATTGCGCTTTTGTCGTTCCCGACACTGGTTACAGGAACAGGCGATCTGGTTACGTCTCTACTCCTGTGATACCCGTCCCGGATCGATAGAAAGTATCCTTGATCGCATCGTGGCCAAAGGTTATAATACAGTTTATCTGGAAGTTTTTGCCGATGGTCAAGTCTTATTACCTCCTAACAATAATCCCACCGTTTGGGATAGCGTGATTAAAAATCCGGGTGCGGGAAATGTGGATTTATTAGCACAGGCGATCGAACAGGGACATAAACGCGGTTTAAAGGTGTACGCTTGGTTATTTAGCCTCAATTTTGGCTATGCTTATAGCTTAAAACCCGAGCGACAGGAGGTGTTAGCACGCAATGGTAAAGGACAGGATAGCACCTCTTTTGTCGATGATCGATCCCAAACTTTTGTCGATCCCTACAGCAATCAAGCGCGACAGGATTATTTAATTCTCCTAGAAGCCATTTTACAACGTCGTCCCGATGGAGTTTTATTTGATTATATTCGCTATCCCAGAGGAACAGGAGTCGATTCCGTGGCTGATAATGTCCAAGATTTATGGATTTTTAGTCCGGCATCCCGACAAGCTTTAATTAATCGAGGATTGAATAATAAGGGCAAATTTTTAATCGATCGCTATCTGACTCGCGGCCAAATTTCCCCCCATGATATCGTCGAAGCAGATCGCCTTTATCCCCAAGAAACCGCCCCTCTTTGGCAGGGTAGAATCCCCTTAGAAGAGGAGATGAAACAATCAGTTCAAAGTCGTTTTGATCGCCTCAAATTAGAACTTTGGTTCCTAGCGGTTGCCCATGCTGCCCAGGGTGTAATTGATTATATTAGTTATTTTTCTGCCCTAGTGGAACGTCAGGGAATTCCCGCCGGGGCAGTGTTTTTTCCTGATGGAAATCGTCTTGTGGGTAATCAAGGTTTTGATTCCCGTTTACAAGCTTGGGATAGTTTTCCCGCTTCCCTAGAATGGCATCCCATGTCCTACGCTAATTGTAACGATACCACCTGTGTGGTTAATCAGATCAAAAGAGTAGTGGCAAGCAGGGGAAATCAAACTCCTGTTATCCCAGCTTTAGCGGGTTTATGGGGACAACCCTATAACAATCGTCCCTCCTTAGAAGTGCAAATGGAAGCGATTCGCATAGCCTTTCCCACCATAGATAGTATCAGTCATTTTGCTTTTTCTTGGCAAGAACCACAATTCGATCGAGCCAGAAGATTTTGTCAAATGTAACCGCATTTACACCTCCACTTTCACTTCCTCTGTCTCTGTTTTTTCCTGTAGTGGGGGAACTATCAAAGGCGGCAGTTCTGGTTCGGCGGTGTTGAGAGTCGGCGTAATATCGACGTAGTTAATCACCGCCCCTAAAATTTTCACTTCCGCTTCTGTTAACTGGTCAGTTGCTTCACTCAAGAGACTAGAACGAGTTATCGCCTGGCGCGTTACCAGAATAATCCCGTCCGCTAGTTCTTCTAAGAGCAGCGCATCATTACAGCTAGACAGAGAAGGAGTATCCACAATCACCAGATCGAAACGGCCGCGAGAATCTTTGAGAATTAATTGTAATTCGCTCGATTCAATGATAGCTGCCGCTTGTTTTTGCGGACCGGGACTAGGCAAAATGGAAAGGTTTTCTATATTTGGGGCCAGCCGGATCGATTTACTTTTTGCCCCGTAGTAAAGTAGGGGTTCTCGGAAAGAATTGGGATCGGGAGTGACTCCGATTTCTTCGGCATTAGAAAGACTTCTCAGATCTCCTTCGACTAACAGAGTCCGTCGGCCCGCTAAAGACGCAGCGATCGCCAGATTATAGGCAGTGGCAGTTTTCCCCTCTCCGCCAGTAATACTGGTGACAATGACCACTTTCACCGTTTCGCCGCCGCCCACAAGTCGCAGGGTACTGCGTAAACGTTCGTAGTAGGGGAGATAATTGGCATTAGCATCGGCGAGAATCGGCTCGATTTCCTCGCCCTCTAAATTCCGGACAATGGGCAATTGTCCTAAGAGTAGTATATCCCGACTAACCAAAGCTTCCCGCAATTCTTGGGGACTGTGCAGGCGATCATCGATCACTGCTAACAGGAGAATCGTACCCAATCCGGCTAAAGTTCCCAAACCAGCACCCACCAAGAGAATCAAGGTACGATTCTTGCGGTTAAACACCTGTTCGATCGGTTGAGCCACTGGCGGTTGGGCGACGGTGAGACTACCCACGGTTTCCGCTTCTGCAGCCTGAGCATCCACCAGAGCATTGAGAATATTCTCGTAGATACCCCGTTGAAAGGCGACGGCTTGGGTTAAACGAGCTTGCTGTAGCTGTTTATCGGGGAATTTCTCGTATTGGGAGCGTAATTGCTGTTCCTGAGTCACTAAGGATTCTAATTGTTTCATTAAACCCTCGCGCTGGGTTTGCAGGGTGACTAATTGAGCCGCTAGTTGTTGACGGGTGGCATCGAGATTACTTTGCTGACGGATGCGACTGCTGGGAAGATCGGTCAGGATGCCATCTTTTCCGATCACCTCGGCGGCTCTTTTTTGTAAGAGAGATTCGTTAACTTGCTGTTGTTTGCGTAATTTAACTACGGTGGGATGTTCGGGACGTAAATCCTTCTGTAGTCGCTCCAATTGGGCTTCCGTGTCCAAGATCTGCGCTCGGATACTGGCAATAATCGGGTCGGCACTAAGGGCCGAGGAGGTGTAAGCTTGATCGGGGGTTAAATCGAGTTGTTCACTCAGACTATTAATCTGTCCTTGAATGCCTTGCAGTTCTAGGCGAATTTCTCGCTGTTGCTGTTGACTACTGGTGATCGCGGTGAATAAACTCCCATCTTGAATCGCCAATAAATCTGAACCCTGGGTACTAATGTAGCGATAAAACTTTTCTTCGGCTCTGGTTAAATCTTTTTGGACTTCGTTAAGTCGGACACTGAGAGCTTCTATGCGGGCCCGTAACTGGGAAGTATTCAGCCAGCGACTGTATTCCACCATTTCCTTCATCAAGGTTTCGAGAATTAACTCCGCCTTGGACTGGGAGTCGGCCGTTAACTCTAAAAGTATCTCTTGGGGTTGGTCGGTTCCTGTAGATCGATTGGTATTATTTTTTTGTCCCTCCGCTTCACCGGGGAAGGTGATTTTCAAATCTTGATCGCGAATTTTAACGATCTGTTCCTGATTAAATTGCAGTTTTTTGGCGGCATTGACCAATACCCGGGGAGACAGCAGTAAATCGCGGTCAATAGCCCGCCCTTGTTCTTGCAGTTGGGTTCCTGTACTGGTAAAAGCTGGCGGCGGCACCCGGTAGGCCAATTGTCCCACCGCCCGATAAAAGGTGGGGGGTTTCTCAGGATCGGGTAGGAGAGCAAAGATCACAGAACCACCTAAACAGACGAGGAAGACGAATATTCCCACAAATTTGTTCTGATCTAGCGAGATGAGAAATCGTTTCACAATTGGTAGAGCCATAGCTTTTTAATATATTCCCAGATTCTTTACATTTTAGTGGTCAAGAGTGATTCTCGCCCTTGAAATCCTAGCTTATGAAGTTGTGTTAAGGAGTGAAGGGAGCAAGTTGCCCCTCAATTATTGGAAGTTATTGAATTGATTGCTAAGGTTGAGAATTGTATTGGTAAAATTGGAAATATCCCGAATGGGTTGGGTAATGATATTAAAAGCGGCGAAAATTTCCCCTAATAGGGTGCGGGTGACAATAATTACGTCTTGATCTTCTAAGGGAACATTTTGGGAGATATCTCCCCTAACTGCCGCTATCGGACTCAAAGTTTGACTAACAATTCCCCCTTTGGCACTATCAAAACGTAGCAGGGACACTTCATTGACATTAATCCGCAGGCGATCGGAAACCGGTAAACTAGCCACCACATCGAGGAAGGTACTGCCATTAGGAATCGAAACATTTCTCAGGGCAATTCCCGAAGGAACTAAGGGAGCTAAAACCCTGACAGTGATATTCTGCTGGGTGAGGGTGGTTCTCGCCACCAGTGTGCGATTATATCCCGTTTCTTGGCCCACTTCTAACTTGGAAACAATCACGGCATCGCCCCCTTGCAGACGCATATCTGGCAAGCGTTCCCCTTTAATTAAGGGAGTATAAAGGTCAAGTTTCTCCTCTAATACTGTACCATCGACTAAAACCCGACGGACAACGATCGAACGCAGATCGGCTCTGGGAGTGCCACCCCCCGCCGCCAAAAGTACCTGCGCTAGGGGAGTATTAGGAGCGATACTATAAAACCCCGGTCGCTGTACCTCTCCCAGAATGGTTAACTGGACGGGACGGGCAGTGGTTAAAACAGCAATCACTTCCGGTTCCTCCCGCAAGTATTTTCGCCCCAATTCGAGGCGGATTTTAGTTTGCACTTCGTCTAAAGTCAAGCCCAGCACCGGAATACGCCCTAAAATCGGCACCAGAAAATTACCATCGGGATCCACTGGCCCCGTGGAATTAAATTCGGGAAAATCGGGAACCGAGACAGTAATTTGATCGCCGATATCGAGTCGATAGGCCTGAATTTGTCGGGATTGGCGATTATTGGGAGAGTAAACCGGTGGACTGTAGCCAGTGGGGGGAATCGTGTTTTCAGGAAAGGTGGGATTAGGCGGTTGGGGGGGCAAAAATTCCAACCCGGCTCCGGGTTGAGTCTGGGGTATGGACAAAGGACCCTGGGCCTTGAGTCTCTCGCAGTGAATTACCCACAAGAACCCTGTCAGACTCAACCCTGATAAGGCTATGGCCCCAGTTCTGAATAAACTAACTGGCAAAAACTTGTTGAGCATTGGTGGAATCATCGAAAATTTGGGTCTGAAACCCCGCCGTTTTACGGCGGCTTTACCGTTAAATACTAGCGCATTTAGACGATATATTCTAGAATGTGAGGCATGGAAAACGCCTATTCGTTTCGCTTTTACCCCACACCAACACAAGAGTCGCTATTGCGGCGCACATTGGGCTGTGTAAGATTAGTTTACAATAAAGCTCTCCA
>NZ_JADBTF010000459.1:0-2967 GCF_020246295.1 Microcystis sp. M090S1
AATGATGGCTATGTCACGGGTGTAAATAATCAACTCTTGGAAGATAATAAATATCTCTATGAGTATGACCTTGTGGGAAATAGAACCAAGCGCACCGATAAATCGACTAATGAGGTGATGGAATATCGTTGGGATATTAGGGATAGGTTGACGGGTATCACCGTTAAGAATGATCTTGGTGAGATTATCAGAACTGCTGAATATACCTATGATGTATACAATCAGCGTATTGCGAAGACAGTTGATACAGATGGAGATGGTTCTCTTGCTGCGGTGACGGAGAGATTTGTGTATGGTCGTGACCAGAATATCGCTTTAGTGTTGGATGAAAATGGAAATGTCAATCATCGATATCTGTTTGGTAATGATGTTGACCAGATTGAGGCGGATGAGAGTAATGGCAATGTTCTCTGGGCTTTGACTGACCATCTTGGCAGTGTCAGGGATGTGGTTGATGATTCGGGTACGGTGCTGAATCATATTGTTTATGATGCGTTTGGTGGTGTCACTAGTCAGACTGATGAGTCGGTGGTGTTTAGGTATGGCTATACGGCGCGGGAGTTGGATGCTGAGTCTGGATTGCAGTATAACCGTGCGAGATATTTAGATTCGTTTACTGGGAAGTTTATTAGTGAAGATCCGATTGGATTCCAAGCTGGTGATTCTAATCTCTATCGCTATGTAAACAATCTCCCAATCACGAAAGTCGATCCTTCTGGGAAATATGGAACATTAAAATCTTTCAGCAGAGGTGGGGATTATATAGAAGCAACGATTGGATGGACAGATAAGCAACCTCCAAATGGTAAAAAAGACCCAAGAGGTGGAGTTGTTAGGAGTAGCGGTTTGAAACAATTTGGAGTCAGTCTCAGTCAGAATCCTGAGGACAGAGGACATCTTGTTCCCGCACTTCTTGGAGGCTCTGAATTTAACATGATGGCAGATCCCAAGGACAATTTTATATCTCAAAATGTAAATATGAATCGAGGAGCATATAATACATTTGGACAAAAAGTTAATGAACGTTTTGAAGAATATTACAATTCATACAAGGAAGAGTGTAATGAACGATCAACGTTTAGGAGAGACAATAGACTAAGCTATAGGGGGATTTCATGCGGCTGTGAGTTTCCACTCCCTAAAAATCCTAATGAGCCGACTTTAACCTATCGTGTTCGTTTAATAATGCCTCCTCCACCAACTCAGACAATATTCAATAATAGTCTTTCATCAATATTGTCTATACCGTCTATACCAGAAAGTACAAAGTACTTGGAGTCAGAGTTTCCACAAAGACCAGAAAGGTTTATCGCAAGTGTTACCTTTAACCTAAATTCTTCACTTGCTTTCACAGTTGCCTACAAAGCATTTCCAGACTATGCAACAACTACCGTAGAGTTTACCAACTACATTGTTTTTAAAGGAGATAACCCCTATAATTATAAAGAGAGAGATAACTATTATACGGTTGTACAAAATGATGGAAAAATCAAGGGTTTTTAACTTGTCAAAACTTATATAACTCATAGAAAGACGGAGGAGATCATGAGAGAAAAATGGGAAAATCTATTAAAGCATTTGGAAATCAGAGCGGCTAGTTATGCTGTGCCAGAAAGATTCAAACATTTAGAAATTGAACCAGATTTGAATCTAAAGCCCTGTAATGAGAATGACATGACCGAATTTGAGGCGAAACACGGAATCATTTTGCCATCTGAGTATAAGATGTTTTGCCAAGTATTTGGTCCAGTAACCTTTGGACATGATGTTGATATTGGATGTACAAATTTGGATATTGAGTCTGACAGAGATGGTTTTAGAGAAATTGTATCGTATGAACCATTTGATAAATTCGATAATGTAAGGAGAGAATTCAGTGACAAAATCAGAGAACTAATCGATCATGGAATGAGATTTGGAGGAAATGCTAATAACGAATCAGATTTTTGGTTCGATTTAAGAACGGATGGACTGGATGAGAGTTATGACATCTACTGTGTATATACAGGAGAAGAACTTGACCTTCACAAGTTACCAGTACGTAATTTCTTTGATTTCATTCGTGAATATTGCTTAGGAACGAAGCTATATGAACCAGACTTAGCAGAAAGGAATACAATTCCATTTGAGCCACATGAATTCCATGAATTCTTTATCTCTCCAGGAGACTGATAGTAGTGTAACTGTAGTTGTTTAGTTCCTAAACAACTACAGTTACTATTGTTTAATCAAAAGCAATTATCTAATTGCACAAGAGAAATGTTAGACTAAACCGTCATGCGAACGGACACCCTATTTTTCCAACTATTCCAAACCTTCCACACCCTACTATTCGAGCTAATCGATCGCCCTATTTCAGAAGCAGAAGGATACAAATTTAGCTCAGCCGAGATCAAAGAAAAAGCATTTCGGTTTGACGGCATCTTCATGCCCGAAGCCAACGACAAACCAATCTTTTTAGCAGAAGTTCAATTTCAACCCAAAGAAGACTTCTACTCCGAATTTCTAGCCGAAATATTCCTGTACCTAAACCAATATCGCCCGATCCAAGACTGGCAAGCCATAGCCATCTTCGCCAGACACAACAGCGAACCAACACCCGACAAATTCTGCCAAGAACTAATCAACTTAGGGCGAATTAAGCGCGTATATCTTGAAGACTTGCGGCAAGAAACAAATTCACACGGTATTGAGATTATTCAGCTAATCTTAGCCACAGAGAAAAAAGCACCAACAATAGCCAGAAAACTAGCTGAAAAAGTTGAGCAAGAAACAAACACCGAACTGAGAGATAACGTAGTAGAATTCATAGAAGCAGTATTAGTATACAAATTCCCAAAACTAACCAGACAAGAGGTTGAAGCCATGTTTAGTCATAGCGATCTAAAGAAAACCCGCGTCTACCAAGATGCAGTACTGGAGGGGCGACAAGAGGGTTTACAAATTGGCGAACAGCGCGGTTTACAA
>NZ_JADBTF010000046.1:0-3598 GCF_020246295.1 Microcystis sp. M090S1
AAAAAGTTTTTTTGACAAAAAGCACAAAGTATGATATGGAAAGAACGTATTTCTGGCTGCCAGTAGTTATTGCAGAGTGGGAGTTGGGAAGTATTTTCAGTTATCAGTGGACTGAAAACGCAAATCTGACAACTGATGACCCTCTTTTCTTTCCTCTGGCATCAAAATGGTTTCCCAACGCAAGGTGACAGCCATCATAATTTGGTTGGCAATCTTACCGATGTCGTTTTTGACCGCGCTGCCCTGATCTCAGCGCTCGACAAAAGCTCACGCCGAGATCCGAACGGTGCGTTCATCCGGCGATGACTGGGTTTTTTAAGCGGTTGCTTACCCTGCCCGCTATTCTTAATAGCATACATCATATAAAGTCGCCCTAAAAGAGCGAGGCTTTAAACCCAATTTTTCGGTAAGTTTTGACGAAATATTGGGTGAGGATGTGTAAATCCGATGTGAATCCCTAGTCAGGGAGAATAATGTAAAGATTTATTAAATTGTAGCGTAGGATACTGTGCGGGGGGTAGAGTGTATTTTTGTTTTCAATAGTTAGGGAGAGATTAAGTTAAGATTTGTGACAAGATCGAGACAAACCAGAATTAATAGTTCCAGTGGTTCAGGGAGATGAACTGATTAGCAAGGGGGACGTTAGCAGTTTCGAGATTGGCGATTGCCTTGACAATTGCCTTGAAGCCCATATTTTTTAAGAGGTTAGCGTTACGGTAAACCGCGAATATCCGCGAATGGCTTGGATTCGCTTGGTGCAACTCTTCAAAGTCATCGCAGTTATGAGTTAGCAGAATCCGATTTTCCTGTATGGCATAGTCAAGTACGACATTATCTGTGCATCCAGCCAAACCAATTTCATTGATCGTCAGCACGTCATGACCAGCAGCCGTAAGTAACTTAACCAGAAGTTGGGCTTGCGAGTCCTCATCAAGCAATAATCTTAGGCTCAACACTAATCCCCTTTGCTTCCAGACGGTGGCGTTCTTCTTCTGCTTCTTGCTTGAGTAGCTGCTGATTCGTCTCGCAATAGTCAATTGCTTCATAGATGGCAGCCAGGGGTAACTCCCAATTAAGGGCTGCTTCTTGAGGAGTCATGTCATTGACAATCATATCTGACCAGACATCAAAAGCTTTCAGCCTCCTACCTTTAAAACAAAGCTGTTGTCGCCAGGAATGAGGACGTTTCTCTAAATACTGCCACTGAGTTTTCGCTACGTTGGTAGTCATGCTGATGCCTTGATGAAAGCTGGTATCCCTAGTTTATCCGATTAAAACAGGGGAAACCACCTGAGACTCCTTCCCCTGTGAATCGCTAGTTAGGGAGAAGAATGTAAAGATTTATTAAATTGTAGCGTAAAATACAGTTGCAGGGGGGGTAATGTGTGTTATTGTTCACAAGTCGCCTTTGGGGTTGGGCTGTCACTTGACCCACGTTACCAGACGGGCGTTCAAACTAATGGATAAATAATAATTTACTAGCCATGAAATTAGAGCAATTAGCGACCATTAAAGATCCAACACCCATCGATCAATTGGACGAAGCACAACTGAAAGAATTGCAAAATGCTCTCTTTCGTTTAGGTTATCCAGTCCGAACAATTGATGGATTAATCGGTCCCAGAACTCGCACAGCGTGGGCTGAATTTAAAACTGATATTTTTCAAGGAAATCCCAACCTAATCGGACCAGGTTCTATTGCAACGCTTCAAAAGAAAATGGACGAAATTGGGAAAGGGAAGGTACATAACTTTTCCACTAAGCAAGGAACAATTGAAGCAATTAAATCGGAATGTAAAACTCAAGGTATTGGACTCAAAACTCAAATTGCTTATGTACTGGCAACAACACAATGGGAAACCGCCCAAACTTTTCAACCCGTGCGGGAAGCTTTTTGGCTAAATGAGGATTGGCGACGACGCAACCTTAGATACCATCCATATTACGGACGTGGATATGTACAATTAACATGGAAAACAAATTACCAAAAATACGGTGGCATTTTGGGTATTGATTTGGTAAATAAGCCCGATCTAGCTATGAATCAAAACGTTGCGTTATTTGTCCTTGTGCATGGATTTAAAACAGGAGCGTTTACTGGGAGGAAAATTACTGACTATATCAATAATCACCAGACTGATTTTTTAAATGCTCGTCGCTGTATTAATGGAACAGATAAAATGCTTCAAATTGCCAATTTAGCAAAGAAATTTTTAACTATTCTTTGAAGACTAAACTGAAAATGAGAAATAGAGAGGTTAAATCCATGAAAAAAACTGCTACATTTTTTCAGGACGATAGTGGCAAACCGTCACCAAGCAGATTGTTAAGTTTTACTTTGCTGCTTGCTGCCATTGGTACTGGATTTATAACCTTTAATTTGAAATCAAAAGAAGCAGGAGTAAACATTACCTATAGTTTGATTGCTGCTGCTTTTGGAACAAAGGGTTTTAATAAATTTCTGACTCGGCAAGATTCTCAATAGGCTTTACAGAATCTACCTTTTTTTAGGTCATAATCAACAATTTATCGTGTTAATTAAATCAGGCATCGATATACGCCTGAAATGACTAATGAGAAAGAAAAAATATTCTTCCACAAAATTCATGGGTTTTATTTCATTCTTGGCTAGTCTTTATTTTGGGTCATGGGAACTTAAGCTTGAATGTGAAAATTTAAACACAGATTGTCTGCTTAATTTAGCTACAAAGCCTTCGGAGAAAATAATTATTTTAGAAGCTTTTTTAGTTCTGGGATTTATCTGCTTCATTATTCCCAGTATTTTTCAACTTCTTCCAAAGCGTCAAAAAGTTAATTGTTGATTGATTAAATATGAGGTTTTAAGCAATGTCAAATGGAGAAAAAGGAGAAAAAGGGTTGAACGCCATTTGGAATCAATTGTTACGGTTTCTTGGGGAACCGTTGCAAGAAGATAATGGTAATTATTCTGCAATGAGACTAATGGGTCTTTTAGCACTAGGGGCTTCGATTTATTTTGGTACACTCCTTTTTTCTAAAAGCAACCAGCAGCAAGCAATTTTTAAGGAATCTGTAGACATCATTAAACAATCTAACCCACTGTCAGCAGAAAAGAAAGCCTTACTGGAAAAAATTATAGATTCTCAAAATTCAACATTAGCAACGCAAGAACAAAATGACTTCTCTGAAGAATTTTGGATTGTCTTAAGCTTTTTGAGCTTCGGTTTTGGAGGAAAATTTGTTCAAAAAATAGTAGAGCCTAAAGAAGGGAGAGATTTTACTGAAAAGGATAAAGATATGCAAATAAATACACCAGTTAAAGAAACCTCTTCTGATGCCTTAACATCAACTAAGGAGATAAAAGAAGAATCATCATCTAAAGAGGAGGAAGATGCAAAAAAGTCGATGGTTCAGTCTCTAGAGTAGATGAATTTTCTAAAAACTTAGAAACAGGAGAAAATATATCAATGTTCACACAAGAAACTGACATTTTTGAAGAACTTGCCCAACAGACAGGAGAAATGTACCCTGAGATTGAACCAACTGCGGTTGAGGTTGAAGATACCTTACCAATAACAACTAGAGAAACTGACATTTTTGAAGAACTTGCCCAACAGAC
>NZ_JADBTF010000460.1:0-5495 GCF_020246295.1 Microcystis sp. M090S1
ACGCTTTAATAAAAATTATGTTAAAAGTGATTTTACTCAAGTAAAACTTATCATTTGAACGACAAATTATTGGCACTTAATAGCATAATTCTTTGAGCGACTTTTTCAGCAAGCCCTATTTATACTTCCCACACCCCACACCCCACACCCCACACCCCACACCCTACACCCTACTTCCCCACTCCCCACACCCCACTTCCCCACTTCCCCACTTCCCCACACCCCAACGTCTAACTGATCACTGAAAAAGGCGGGATCGGCCGGGATCGAACCGGCGGCCTAGCGCTTAGGAGGCACTCGCTCTATCCAACTGAGCTACGACCCCAATTTTTTCCCTAACCATAATAAGCCATCCACGGCTAAACTGTTGATTGCCGTGGATTATTTAGAAGTTTTTTCGGGGGGTAATCCCGACTAATCAGGTAAAAAACGCCTCGATACCCACCCACTTTCTGTTTTATGGCCGTGACCTTGGCAGTATATTAATTTTATTTGCCCTTGAAGGCTTTTTGAAAATTCTTGCGATAGGCGGGATTAACAGCCAACAGAAGCGGCCAGAACAGTGTTAGAGCTAAACGATTGGGTAAACTGGGACTAAAATTAGTGCTTCTGTACCCATTCCAGAATTTCCAACCACCGGCACCATAAAGAATTATTAAGATAAAAATAACGAGTCTCATGCCATCTCATCCTTAGATTTAGACAATTCACATCTCCTATTTTAAGCTTGGGTTTTGCCGACTTGGGAAAAGAAAATATTGTTCTGAATCGGGGGGACGGTGTTAGAATGCCGGTTAGGAACTGGCTCGATCGAGGTCGGGAAACTAAAGCCAGAATTTGGAAAAAATATTTAAAAACGGCGAAAAGATAGCCTTGGGAGGAAATTATGCGAGCGGTATTAATGGCAGGTGGTTCAGGGACAAGATTACGTCCGCTTACTTGTGATCTTCCCAAACCGATGGTACCGATTCTCAACCGTCCCATCGCCGAACATATTATCAATTTACTACGAAAGCATGACATTACCGAAATTATCACCACCCTGCACTATCTCCCCGATGTCATGCGCGACTACTTTCAAGACGGCAGCGACTTTGGGGTAAAAATCACCTACGCTGTGGAGGAGGATCAACCCCTAGGCACCGCAGGATGTGTGAAAAATATTGCCGAATGGTTAGATGATACCTTTCTGGTGATTAGTGGCGATAGTATCACCGATTTTGACCTCCAAAAAGCGATCGCATTCCATAAAAGCAAAAACTCGAAAGCAACCCTCGTCCTGACGCGGGTTCCCAATCCGATCGAATTTGGGGTAGTGATTACCGACAAAGAAGGCAGAATTCGTCGTTTTATCGAAAAACCATCCACCAGCGAGATTTTTTCCGATACTGTCAACACCGGAACCTATATTCTCGAACCAGAAGTCCTCGATTATCTCCCCTACAAAGAAGAAGCCGACTTTTCTAAAGATTTGTTTCCGCTGCTGCTGCAAAGGGGCGAACCTATGTATGGTTATGTGGCCGATGGTTATTGGTGCGATGTCGGTCATCTGGAGGCCTACCGAGAAGCGCAATACGACGCTTTATCCGGCAAAGTTAACCTAGAATTTCCCTATCGAGAAAAATCCCCCGGGGTGTGGGTCGGTACTAATACTTATATCGATCCTAGCGCCCACATTGAGGCCCCGGCCATGATCGGCAATCATTGCCGCGTTGGTGCAAATGTTCTGATCGAGAGGGGTTCGGTTATCGGCGATAATGTCACCATCGGTGCTGGTTCCGATCTGAAACGTCCCATCCTCTGGAATGGTGTGGTGATCGGGGATGAGGTCAATTTAGCCGCTTGTACGATCGCTAGGGGAACCAGAATCGATCGACGGGCCCAGGTACACGAAGGTGCGGTGATCGGACAATTATCGATCGTGGGGGAAGAAGCGCAGATCAATTCCGGGGTCAGAGTCTGGCCGAGTAAACAGATCGAATCGGGAGCCATCCTCAATATTAACCTGATTTGGGGAAATACTGCCCATAAAAACCTCTTTGGTCAACGAGGAGTATCGGGCCTCGCTAACATCGATATCACGCCCGAATTCGCCGTTAAACTAGGGGCATCCTACGGTTCTATCCTGAAACCGGGGTCAACGGTAATCGTCTCCCGGGATCAACGTAGTGTCTCGCGCATGGTCAGTCGATCGCTGATTGCCGGTTTAATGTCCGTGGGGGTGAATATCCAAAACCTACAAGCGAATGCTTTACCGATTTCGCGGACTTTAGTGGCTAAATTAAACGTAGTCGGTGGAATTCACGTTCGTATTCATCCCGATCGCCCGGATTTTCTCTTAATCGAGTTTTTAGACGAAAAAGGGATTAATGTTTCCAAAGCTAGGGAAAAGAAAATCGAAGGGGCCTATTTCAAAGAAGATCTGCGACGGGTGGGAATGCAGGAAATCGGCAGTATGTCCTATCCGGCTGATATTCTCGATAATTACCGCAAAACCTTTGAAACTCAGCTAAATGTGGAGGCCATTCGCAATAGTAGCTCCAAAATCGTCATTGATTACGCCTACGGAGTCTCAGGGGCAATTTTACCAGAATTACTGGCTAAATTTGGCTGTGATGCCGTGGTTCTCAATGCCAGTTTACGTCAGAATGCCCTTTCCATGCAGGAAAGAGAGTTACTGATCCATCAATTGGGCCATGTGGTGGAGGCCCTGAAAGCGAACTTAGGCGTACAAGTTTCGGCCAACGGGGAACAATTAGTCCTCGTCGATGAGAGTGGTTTATCGATTCGCGGGGAACAATTAACTGCTCTAATGGTGAATACAATTCTGACCGCCCATCCTCGCGGTACAGTGGTAGTGCCGGTTCATGCTTCTAGTGCCGTGGAACAGATCGCGCGTCGTCACGATGGCCGGGTGGTGCGGACAAAAGCCAGTCCTAGCGCTTTAATGGAAGGATGTCAAACCAATCCTAATGTGGTTTTAGGAGGATGTGGGCAAACTGGCTTTATTTTTCCGCAATTACATCCCGGTTTCGATGCCATGTTCAGCGTGGCGAAACTTTTGGAGATGTTAACCATTCAGGAACGTTCTCTAGCTCAGGTGCGGGCCGAGTTACCGCGCATTTACAATAAGAGTACGGCGGTGCGCTGTCCTTGGAAAGTAAAGGGATCTCTGATGCGCTATCTGGTGGAAACTCACGCTACCGATAATCTAGAGTTGATCGATGGGGTGAAGGTGATTAATCCCCTTAATGATGACTGGGTATTGATTTTACCCGATGCCGGAGAACCTTTAGTGCATATCTATGCTAACAGTGAGCAGCAGGAATGGGTCGATCGGACAATTAAAGAATATCGTCATCGTGTCCAATATTTCGTCGAACATTACCAAGGCGAAATAGTGATGATTTAAGATTTTTTTGCCCTATTAGCCCCCGAAACTTGACTATGAGGATTTTTTTGACCTAAAAGGTGGCGTAGCCCTGTAGATGCTCATTTTTCCCGTAAAAGCAAGGCGATTCGATCGGCCGCTGCCTCACCGGTGCGGATCGCTCCCTCAAAAAATCCCGGCCAGCGATCGGCCATTTCTGTGCCGGCCCAGTGAATCGGTCCGACGGGAGCAAAAAGAGCCTCGCCGAAACTTGTCCAGACTCCGGGGGGCATAAAAGCGGCATAGGCTCCACCAGTCCAGGGATCCCCGGGCCAATCCACCTCATCGTAACTGATCGGGAAAAGGGCCTCTTGACCGAAATAAATAGCTAAATCCGAGAGGACGGCGGCACGGCGCGCTGGGCCACTCATCGAGCGCCAACGGTTATAGCGATCGCCAACCACAAAGGTGGCGATTACCCCGACGCCGGTTTCGGGATCGGAACTATCAGCACAGAGTTCCAACCATTGACAATTCCCCTGAGCAACTCCCGCTAGTCCCTGTTTTCGCCAGAAAGGTCGCTCATAGGAAATCAGGATTTTAGCGCAGCATCCCATCGGTACTCGTTGGGTTAGTTGTTCTCGCTGGGGTGGCAGCGGGGGATCATAAATAATGCGGCCGGCAAGATGGGGCGGCATGGCAATGATGGCAAATTTGGCGGTAAAAGTATTCTGGCTGGTTTCTATGGTCACGCCGGCCGAGTCATAATTAAGGCGAAAAACCGGTTCCCCCAGTCGAATTCGCTCTCCTAACTCCGCCGCAATCTTGTCGGGAATTTGTCCGGCTCCGCCATGGATCAGTTCGGCTTCTGGATGTTCGGCCTGAGGGGCGCAATTTTGTCCCCAAAGAACGTGCAGCAGTGAGACTTGGTTGGGTTCGGCCGGCCCGAGAAAACCCACTGCACGCGCCATATAAGCAAAATACCATTGACCAAAATCTGTGCTGGTGTTTTCTTCAATCCACTGGGCAAAAGTTTTACTGTCTAGTTTTTTGGTGTGATCGTTGCCTTGGGGATAACCTGAAGGTAGGGTTTTGGCTAGTTCTTGAAAACGCGCCCATGCTGACATCGCATCTTGCCATTCTGCCGCGCCGATATCCGGTACTTCTCCCTCGTGGAAACCTTGAAAAAAACCATTGAATTCATAGCGTTTGTTGTTAAAGACTAGGACGGTTTTTCCCTGATTGGGAGAGGGAAAACGACGTATTTTATACTCATCGAGGAGGGCCAAAAAACGCTCTTGGGTTGGGCCTACCCACTGACCACCTCGATCGATCCACTGTCCGGAGGGGAGATATTGACCAGACATTCTACCACCGTAACGATTTCGCGCTTCGATTACCAGAACTTGATGACCTCGCCTCTGGAGATTCCGCGCGGCGATTAATCCTGCTAATCCCGCCCCGACAACGATACATTCATAGCTAGTCCACTGGAGATTTGTCATGATTTTAGCCCCACAGAATATTTTATAATTAACAATTGTTATTCTCCCCGATTTTTGCCTCAGTTTCTCTATCCATTGGCTCTTTTGATTAAATTATCTGCTGCTATCAATGTTTGATCTTCTTAGCGATCGCTTAAGCCAACACCTAGAACAAATTGTCCGAGAAAGAAACCCTTTTTTCTCTAGTCAAGGACATTTTTATGTGCGAGAATACCTGCGGCAAGAGTTAGGCAATTGGGGAAAGGTTGAATCACATTTTTTCTCATTTCAGGGAAAAGTTTACGAAAATTTAATCTTGGATTTGCCTAACAACAGTCAAAAACCCCCGATTTTAATTGGCGCTCATCTCACTCAAACTGGATTTTTTGTACTTCACCGCCGAACAATTTTTTAAAATTCCCTTGGTGTAACGATCTCTGTTTTCCCATAGCGTTGCAGTATAAGCAAATCATTGTCACCAGTAATGAGATAGCGTGCTTCCAGCAATTCTCATTTTAAAAAGTAACAAGTGATACAGACAGAAACAAAGCTTTAAGCAAGCTACAAAATGCGCTCCCGCGAGTGCGACTGCATCGCAGAGAAGTGAGTATATAGAGTATTTATACTCAAAATATTTGAAA
>NZ_JADBTF010000461.1:0-5000 GCF_020246295.1 Microcystis sp. M090S1
AGTGATTTTACTCAAGTAAAACTTATCATTTGAACGACAAATTATTGGCACTTAATAGCATAATTCTTTGAGCGACTTTTTCAGCAAGCCCTAAGTAAGTAATCTCATTGTAACCAGCTACTTAGTTGATGATAGGTGGTGCGTTACGACGGATTTTTACTTTCAAGTCAAAGCAGCAATTTTTGCCGTCTAACGCACCCTACTGGATTGTTTCAGCTAATTTGGTGTATTAGAAAAATGCTATAAATTTTATAATCTAAGACTTTAAGCCGAAATCTATTGCCCTATTTTAGCTGAAACAGTCCACTACGTTTTGCTGAAAAGGTCGTTAACACAGTAACATCCACTAACTGCCTTGCTTTCACTAGCGGGGAATATTGACCCCGACAATTGCTACTTTCTGGGGGTATCGGGGGAAGCGCCCAGAATCTGAGCTGCTTCCCCTATCTTGACTAATCTCTGTGCCTTGACAAGAGCCAGTTAAAAACCCCCACCCTAGCTAGGTTGGACGAGATTATTTAAGCCATAAACCACTTTAGCGCTGATAATCTTGTCCTTATCGGTAAGTTCTTCTAATACCTCTTTTCCCTGGACTAAATAGCCAAAAACCGAATAACGACCATCCATGAGATTAAACCCCGGAGGAGTTAATTCATTATCGAATTTAAAGAAAAAGAATTGCGAGGAACCTCCGTTAGGATTAGTATCCGGACGCGCTAGGGCTAATGCACCAAAAGCGTTAAAAGGCAAGGCGAGACTGGGTAAGTAAATCCCTAATTCTTCGAGAGTATTGCCATAAACTGGTTCTTCTTCCCCTTTAATCAAAATTTCTAAGGGAATAGAGCGATATTGCTTAGTTTTCGGGTCAATAAATCCCTCTTCTGCACCGACGGGATCCCCGGTTTGCACAACGAAATTATCTTCGCTGCGAATGAAGGGTAAACCGTCATAAAAACCCCGTTGGACTAAATCCACAAAGTTACCCCCATTAATCGGAGCGCTGTAACCATCCACAACGATGGTTAAATCCCCTTTGGTGGTCTGCATCTCTACGGTGGCACGTCCTCGCAATTGCGGCAAGTTAGCGTATTCCGGGGGAACGTTAAAGGGAAAACCCACCACCATTAATTCTTCTAAAGCGGTGATATTATTGAGCAATTCCCGTCTGGTTGACCAAACTGCCTCTTTATCTTTCGCTTCTACGGCCGTATCGAGGTCTGCCACTCCCGTTTTGAGTTTTTCGATTAATTCCTCCCCTTGGCTTTTACTTGCTTCGGGAACACTATCTAAGATAGCCTTGCTTTTGGCAGAAAGGGCATAATTGGCATCCTTGACATCTTTTTTAATCGGACTCCAACGCTTGGCCCGCAGATGTTTGGCAATATCTTCGATCGATTGTTGCACTTGACGAATTGGTTTATTATCTATGGGTAAGGCATTGCGTAAAATAGCAGTGGGATCCGTTACCGCGTCACCCTGAGCAAGCACAGCTAAAGCAGGGGCAGTCCCCTTAGCCGTGAACAGACTTAAGATTAAAAATAGTGCTAGGGCAATACTAGCACCGCTTTTTAAGAAAAATTTGCCCCATTCCCGTAATCTTGTCTTTATTTTCATATTTTGGTCGGTTCCTCAATGGCCATACCTATCCAAAATACTTGTAGGCTTTTAGCGGAACCCTTGTCAATAGGTGAGAAAACCGATCGAAGCCATTATCAGTTATCAGTTATCAGTTATCAGATGTGAGTTTTCAGTTCACCCATTACTGTTTACTGAAAAAAGGCTCCCCACTTCCCCACCTCCCCAATTCCCCACCTCCCCAATTCCCCACCTCCCCAATTCCCCACCTCCCCAATTCATAATTCATAATTTATAATTTATAATTCCCACTCCCTTTTTTTACCTTTTATGACTATTATTGTCGATTATCGCTTTCCTCCCGCTATTAATGCCGAAAAACAGGCAAAAACGATCGCAATCGGTCAAACCGCTGGCACTTGGAGCGATCGCCACAGTCATCGTCAAGAGCAGCTGCAACAACACCTAGCAGAAGTGGTGGGGATCAGGGAGGAAGCCGACGGTTATAAGGTGGCTAGGGTGCGTTTTCCCCAGATAAACGTTGAAAATGACATCGCCAGTCTTTTAACCATGATTTTCGGCAAATATTCCATGGCTGGAGCCGGAAAAGTGGTGGGGGTGTATCTCCCCGAAACCTACGGCACGAAAGCCAAGCTGGGAATCACAGGAATTAGGCAACGTTTGGGGGTTTATGATCGACCTCTAGTAATGGCAATTTTTAAACCCGCTTTAGGACTATCGGCCCAAGATCACGCCGATATCCTGCGAGAAGTGGCTTTTGCTGGCTTAGACGTGATTAAAGATGATGAAATCATGGCGGATCTTCCCGTGGCTCCCACCCACGAGCGCCTAGATTGTTGTCGCCGGGTTTTGGAGGAAGTGCGGCAGCAAACCGGCAGAAATGTTCTCTATGCGGTCAATGTCACTGGAAAAGCGGACGAATTGCAGAGAAAAGCCCGTTTATTAGTGAAACATGGGGCTAATGCCCTGTTATTAAACGTTCTTACCTACGGTTTTTCCGTTTTAGAAGCTTTAGCCAGTGATCCGGCGATCGATGTTCCTATTTTCGCCCATCCTGCCTTTGCCGGAGCGATGTGTGCCGGTAGCGATACGGGATTAGCCTATTCTGTGGTTTTGGGAACGATGATGGCCCACGCAGGAGCCGATGCGGTGCTATATCCCGCCGCCTACGGTAGTTTACCCTTCGATCCGCAGGAGGAAGGCAAAATTCGCGATATTTTGCGCGATAGAAACGTTTTTCCGGTTCCCTCGGCCGGCATTCGTCCCGGTATTGTTCCCCAGGTCCTTCGGGATTACGGACGTAATGTTATCCTCAATGCGGGAACCGGAATTATGGACCACCCATCGGGACCGGCCAGTGGTGTGAGGGCTTTTTTTGAAGCTTTAGCCAGAATAGAAGCGGGTGATTCTTTTGATCCCGCCAATTTACCCGAAGGAGCCTTAAAACAGGCAATTCTAGAGTGGGGTTAAGCTCAATTCTTTCAAATGCACTATATAGGGTTTGCGGCAAAAAGTTTTTCTTGGGGGCAGGGTGTGGGGTGTGGGGTGTGGGGTGTAGGGTTTTACCGATTTTCAGGTGGTCAACTACCCAATTTTCAGGGAAAAAGTACCTGAATTTTCCCCCTGATCACTCCCATATCCGGTACTTTTTGATTGACAAAAGGTCTAAAAGTCTTACCCAACAAGGTTTTTAGATTTATTCAGCAAACCCTATATAGACATTTTGTCAAGCATTTTTATCAAAAATTAACAAATAACTTCCCGTTTTAGATAGGGTTGCAGCACTTCTGGCACTTTTACCGTCCCGTCTGGCTGTTGATAATTTTCTAGGACAGCGGCCATAGTACGACCGATCGCTAATCCCGAACCGTTGAGGGTGTGGACAAAATTAGTGCCTTTTTGCCCTTTTTCTTTAAAGCGAATATTTGCCCGTCGTGCTTGGAAGTCTCTAAAATTAGAACAACTGGAAATTTCCCGATAGGTATTAGCCGAAGGTAGCCACACTTCTAAGTCATAACATTTGGCCGCCGCAAAACCCAAGTCACCGCTACACAATTCAATCACGCGATAGGGCAACTGTAAAGCTTGCAGGATTGCCTCCGCATTAGCGACTAAACTTTCGTGTTCCTGAGCAGAAGCGTCAGGATGGACGATTTTGACCATTTCCACCTTATTAAATTGATGCAAACGGATCAAGCCCCTCGTATCTTTGCCATAGCTGCCCGCTTCTCGACGAAAACAGGGAGTATAGGCACAGTGTTTTATCGGTAATTGCTCCGATGAGAGGATTTCATCGCGATAGAGGTTAGTTACGGGTACTTCTGCCGTTGGTGCTAACCAAAGCTCATCATCTCGACATTTAAAGCTTTCTTCGGCGAATTTCGGCAGTTGTCCCGTCCCGCGCAGGGAGTCACTATTAATTAAAATTGGCGGTAAAACTTCTGTGTAACCGGCGACAATATGGCGATCGAGCATAAAATTAATTAAAGCTCTTTCTAGGGCTGCCCCGAGCGCGATAAGATTAACAAAACGACTCTGGGCGATCTTTACTGCCCGTTCAAAGTCTAAAATGCCCAATTTTTCCCCAATTTCCCAGTGAGGCAAAATATTCGGGTTGGTGGGTTTATATTCCTCTCCCCAGCGTCTGACTTCGACATTTTCCCGTTCATCCTTACCGATGGGAGTGGTTTCACTGGGTAAATTGGGTAAATCTAAGATTTTTTGGTCAATGGCCGCTTTAATGGCTTTTTCCTGCGGTTCTAATTGAGCTAGTTTACTTTTAATCTCGTTTCCTTCTGTTTTCAGCACCAAAATTTCGGGACTGTTGGCATCGCTGCCACTTTTAACTTTTTGTCCCACCAGTTTACCGATTTCGTTACCCCGGCCCTGTAAACTGCTGCGTTCTAACTCCAAAGCCTTCTGTTGTTGATTTAACTGGAGAATAGGGGCAATATCATAACTACCTCCCCGACTATCTAAGCGTTTCTGTACTTCCTCTGGATTTTCTCTAATTTGCTTTAGGTCTAACATGGTACGAGTCAGTAAAAAATAAAAAGTAAGTGGGAGAGTCGGGGAATTGGCAGCCTGAGGGGAAATGTTCTCAACCCCTAACCAATGGTCAATAATAACTCAAAACTTAACTAAAATATCGGTTAAAAGTCGCTGGTAAGATTAGCGGCAGCGGAAACTGGGGTATTGTAAAGTTTCAATACAAATATGGTCATATATAGTTATTCATGGTAATGTGTACAGACAAAACTATCGGACTAGGCAAAAAAACAGGAATAAGTTATCGAACGGCTTGGAGGTGGTGGAAACAAGGGAATTTAACAGGCTATCAATTGCCTTCTGGTACAATTATCACAACGGATGACAACCCTTCAAAACCCGACGCTGAGTTAAAA
>NZ_JADBTF010000462.1:0-13880 GCF_020246295.1 Microcystis sp. M090S1
GCCAAGCTTTTCTGGTCGGAACCCCCTAAGCCGAGTTTTCAAGGTGCTGCGCCGTCCACTTGGTTTTCGAGACTGGCCTTTTAATTCTAACGTAAAGCCAACCTAGAACGGCGGGGTTTCAGACCCAAAATTTCCGATGAGATTTAAGGCCCCTCCTGCCGCTTTTCGCTCACAATGGGGATGATCGAGCAGAATAATCCCTAAATTATTAATTGCCTGTTCTATCCAATCCTCAGAGGTGGCACTGACTAATAAATTAATCTTTCCCATCGTCGCTGATTCCAATTTGCTGCATCTTTCACCCTAACCCAAAAAGTCGAACATTTGCCGAAAAAAGCAGACTTTGCCATTCTAAAAGTACAGGAATCGGGATGTTAAGATGACGGGGAGCCTCTAGGGGTAGGGAAAGTTCGATCGCTTCAGTAACGGGTAGCTGCGGTAAGATATCCTGCATCTCGTATTGACCGACGTTAGCTGCTGGTGATTTTTCGGCAAAAGCATCCTTAGCCGCTAAAATTTCGCCTTTAGCTGTCGTTATCGTCAATCTTTCTCCATGGAGAAACTCAATCCCTTCAGGAAATCCCACCAAGCGCAAACTCATTTCTAGGGTTTCCCCATCCTTAATTCGTTTGAACAACACCACCTGCCAAGGACTACCTGTATCATCGCGCAAACTATGACGGGATTGATACAACAGCTGCCCCGGCCCTTCTAGCTGTTGTCGAGTTAGAGCTAGTGCAGACAAGGAAAAATCAATCTCAAAGCTGATAAACAGCAAAAAACTCACGAGAACACAAAATAATAATAGAAATCGTTTCATAACTTTATTGACATAACAGATAAAATATGATATAAACTTTGTCCCTTTAGCCAAGCTAATGCAATTGTATCGCCATATAGTTATACTAACATAATGTTTAAAAGGGATAGGAGAGTGGGCAGCGCCAGAGCTAGGTCGGGGAAGTTTGAGCATTTGTACTAAAATTTCCAATATGCAGTTTAAATGCAGTACAGCTGAGCAAAAACTAAGGACACGGCTTCTGTGATAGCCTAGATGATCGGTGAAGCATAAACACGGCCAATCAATCAGATGGATTTTTTACTGGAAGTCGGTACAGAAGAACTACCCGCAGATTTTGTCGATAGCGCGATCGCACAATTGCGGGAAAGAGTTAGCAAGAGTTTAGAGACGGAATCTCTGGACGCGACTGCTATTCAAGTTTACGCAACCCCGCGCCGTTTGGCCGTGTTAATCACAGGATTACCGAGGGAGCAAGAAGCTCGCAGCGAGGAGATAAAAGGACCGCCAGTTAGTGCCGCCTACAAAAATGGCAAAATTACCGCTGCTGGTGAGGGTTTTGCTCGAAAACAGGGAGTTAGCACCGCTGCTTTCTCCATTCGTGCCACAGACAAAGGAGAATTTGTCTATATTGAAAAAACGATTCCAGGTCGTCAAACAGCCGAGATTTTAACTGAATTAATTCCCCAATGGATTACCCGTTTGGAAGGAAGACGTTTTATGCGTTGGGGAGATGGAGATTTAAGATTTCCCCGGCCAATTCGTTGGTTATTAACTTTAGTGGATGGGGAAGTTTTGCACCTAGAATTAATTAATGGCTCTACCACTTTAACCAGCGATCGCTTAACTTTTGGTCATCGCATTCTACACCCGCAATCCTTAGCCATTAGTCATCCCCAAGCATATTTAACCAGTTTGCGCTCGATTTTTGTGGAAGCGGATCCGCAAGTGCGTCAACAGATAATTACCGCTCAGATTACCACCCTGGCCAAAAAACTCAAGGGAGTGGCAGAAATTCCCGCAGATTTATTAGCAGAAGTGACTAACTTAGTCGAATATCCCACGGCAATTGTCGGCAAATTTGACGATGAATTTCTGGAATTACCCCCGGAAGTAATTATTACCGTGATGGTGACACATCAGCGTTATTTCCCGGTCAAAACTCCACAGGGTTTGTCACCCTATTTCATCACTATTTCCAATGGCGATCCCCAGAAATCTGAGATTATCTCCGCGGGAAATGAAAGGGTTATCCGCGCGCGGTTAGCCGATGCCAGATTTTTCTATACTGCCGATTGTGATGAACCCTTAGATAGTTTCCTTCCTCAACTGGAAACCGTCACTTTCCAAGAAGAATTGGGAACCATGCGCGATAAAGTCGATCGGATTATGGAAATTGCCCAGATGATCGTCGAACAGTTAAATCTCGATGAACAAAGTCGCAGTGATATAGAGTCCACTGCCATGCTTTGTAAAGCGGATTTAGTTACCCAAATGGTTTACGAATTTCCCGAATTACAGGGAGTAATGGCCGAAAAATATGCTTTAATTAGCGGTGAATCGGCTGTAGTTGCCCGGGGCATTTTTGAACATTATCTGCCTCGCAATGCTGGGGATATACTCCCGGAAACAATAACTGGTCAAGTGGTGGGAATTGCCGATCGCTTAGATACTTTAGTCGGTATTTTTGGACTGGGAATGCTGCCCACTGGTTCCTCAGATCCCTTCGCTCTCCGTCGGGCCGCCAATGCAATAATTAGTATTATCTGGTCAGCCGATTTTAATATCAATCTTTTGGCATTAATTGAGCAAATAGCTCAGGATTTTGTCACCAGTCATCCCGATAAACCTAACCCGGCAAATCTGATTAAAGATTTCTTTTTACAACGTCTGCAAACTCTCTTAATTGATGATTTGAGGATAGATTACGATCTCGTTAATGCAGTTTTAGGGGAAAACGATCCAGAGTATAAGTCTCGCGCTTTAGAAAATTTATTAGATACCCGTGAACGCGCTCGCTTTTTATGCCAAATTCGTCAGGATGGTCAGTTAGCCAACATCTATGAAACCGTCAATCGCTCGACCCGTTTGGCACAAAAAGGAGATTTAGATACAACCACCCTAGAAACCAAGGGAATCATCGATACGAAGTTATTTGAACAATCCTCCGAACCAGCATTTTATGACGCTTTAATTGCCCTAATTCCCGAAACTATCCGCGCAAGAGAGCAAAGAGATTATCAGCGTCTTGTCACTGCTTTAACAGCAATTTCTCCCCTGGTGGCTGACTTTTTTGATGGCGAAAATAGTGTGTTAGTCATGGCAGAAAAAGAATCTGTCCGTCGCAATCGTTTAAATCTGTTGGGTTTACTGCGAAATCACGCCCGAGTCCTAGCAGATTTTGGGGCAATTGTCAAGGGATAATTCAGTTATCAGTTATCAGTTATCAGTTATCAGTTATCAGATTTGAGTTTTCAGTGGACAGTGGTAATCAGTGAGCAGTTGTCAATAGACTACCTTTATTGATTCTCCCCATCACCCCATCACCCCACTTCCCCATCTCCCCATCCCCCCACACCCCACACCCCATCTCCCCATCACCCCACACCCCACACCCCACACCTCCACTGATTAATGCACACTGATAACTGAAATGGCCGATTCTGAACTACAGCAACAAGTCCAAAGATTACATCGACTGACGGTATGGGGTCGTTGGTTATTCGTGTTGGGTTGTTGGTTAGGGATTGGTTCGGCGAGTTTATGGGTTTTATGGGATGATATAGCCTTAATGCGGCAATATTTTACTTGGACAGCCCTTAGATACGCTTTAGCTTTCAATTACTGGCCTTCTATCGGTCTAGCCTTTTGTCTTGCCATTACAGGAGCAGTGTTAGTCTGGCAAAGTCGCAACATTATTTTAGGACTTTCCCCCAGAGAAAAACTGCGCTTAGAGCAACGGGTGCAGAAAATTCGGGCCGAAGGGTCGCGTCATCCCCTCTGGCGCTGGATCTTAAAAAGCAGGGAAAAAGACTTACAATGATAAAGCTTTGCTGAAAGCTGACGGCTAGAACCCCCACTAGATATAATTCTTTACTCAAAAACTATTGACTTTTGAATCAACTTATGACCGTGACTCCCCAAGCTCCTCCGAAAACTCGCCGCGTGGTTTTTCCCTTCACCGCTATTGTCGGCCAGGAAGAAATGAAATTATCCCTAATGCTCAACGTCATCGACCCCAAAATTGGCGGGGTGATGATTATGGGGGATCGAGGTACGGGAAAATCGACCACAATTAGGGCTTTAGCCGACCTTTTACCAGAAATTGACGTAGTTGCTAACGATCCCTTTAATTCTGACCCCAATGATCCCGATTTAATGAGCGATGAGGTGCGGCAAAAGGTGGACGAGGCCATCCCCTTGACCATTGCCAAGAAAAAAGTCACTATGGTAGATTTGCCCCTCGGTGCGACGGAGGATCGGGTCTGTGGCACGATTGACATCGAAAAGGCCCTGTCAGAAGGGGTAAAAGCTTTTGAACCTGGTTTGCTGGCCAAAGCTAACCGCGGCATTCTCTATGTGGATGAAGTTAATTTACTTGACGATCACCTCGTCGATGTGCTATTGGATTCGGCCGCTAGTGGTTGGAATACGGTGGAACGGGAAGGAATTTCCATCCGTCACCCGGCCCGGTTTGTTTTGGTGGGATCGGGCAATCCAGAAGAGGGAGAATTGCGCCCACAACTGCTCGATCGCTTCGGAATGCACGCCGAGATTCACACCGTCAAAGAACCACCTCTACGGGTCAAAATCGTGGAACAGCGTGCGGAATTTGATGGCAATCCCCTCTCGTTTTTAGAGAAATATAACTTAGAACAGGAAGAACTACAAAGAAAGCTAGTGGAGGCCCAAAATCTTTTGCCTTCCGTTGAGCTTGATTATGATCTGCGGGTGAAAATTTCCGAGGTTTGTTCCGAGTTGGACGTGGATGGATTGCGCGGCGATATCGTTACCAATCGCGCCGCTAAAGCTCTGGCCGCTTTGGAAGGACGGACAACTGTGACGGTAGATGATATCCGTCGGGTAATTGTTCTCTGTTTACGTCACCGTTTGCGGAAAGATCCCTTAGAATCGATCGATTCTGGTTATAAAGTCTTGAAAGCTTTTAATCGCGTCTTTGGATTAGAGGAAAATTCCTAAATCTAATTCACCCTCTCCCCGAAGAGAGGGTTTTTGACTGGATTTAGAGATGAAGGCCAAAAAGGGCTAGATGTGGCCAAATAAGCTAGAATTTTATCGATCGCTGTTATTCTCTGGGGGAATGTCGATGTGGGTTGAAAGTATAACACTCGAAAACATTAAATGCTTCCAGAATCAAGAGATTAAATTTATTCGTAATCCCAATAATCAACGTCATTGGCGTGCTAAACCTTATCATTGGATCACTTTATTAGGAGAAAATGGAGTAGGAAAAAGCACGATTTTACAGGCTTTGGCTTTACTGCTCGCGGGACCGGAAGCGGCCAAAGAATTATTACCACGTCCGACCGGTTGGATATGTAATCCCAAGACACCGGGTAAATTAACCGCAGTGCTTCATCAGGAAGATGGGGATGCGGGAAAATTTGGTATGGATAAAACTCGAAAAACTTTTGCTTATTCCTATTTTGTTACAGGCAAGGAAAGGTTAGAGTTAGGAGGCAGTAAGGACAAACAAACCTATACAGAACCAGCATTAATCGAAGAAAATACTAAAATTTTAAGTTGGTTGCGAGCCAATGCTTTTGCCTCCGATAATCATGGTTGGTTTGCCGTCGGTTATGGAGCTTTCCGTCGTTTGACACGAGTGAGTCAAGTGATCATTCCTAGTCTTGAACCCCCGAAACGCTCTAGCAACTTTTTCAGCCAATTTAATGAGGATACATCTTTAAGTTCTTTTGAGAGATGGATGGTGTATTTAGATTATCGAATAGCCAAAAATCCTGAAGATAGTCAAGCCAAACAAATGAAAAAAATCGGCGAAGAAGCAATTACTAAACTGTTACCCGGTAATGTAGAAATTGCTGAAGTAACTGCCGATGGCTTGATTCAGTTTCTAGTTAACGGTCAAAAAGTTCCAACCATTAGTTTATCCGATGGTTTTCGGAGTATGATTGCTTTAGCCGGGGATTTAATTTGGCGATTATTACAATCCTTCCCCAATCTAGATAACCCCACAGAGGCTTCTGGAGTCGTCTTAATCGATGAGTTAGATATTCATTTACATCCTTCTTGGCAAAGGGAAATTGCTGGATGGTTACAGGAAGTTTTTCCCAAGCTTCAATTCTTTGTCGCTACTCATAGTCCTTTAATCGCTGCCGGTGCGGGGCCAAATTCTTTCACCCTACGAATCGATCTGGTAGAGGGTGAATCAGAGATTGTAGAAATTCCTTATAAAGAATTAGCGGCTAATGTTGATCGTACTTTAACAAGTGCTGCTTTTGGTCTGAAATCAACCTATCCCACTGATACAGACAATAAAATTAAGCGTTACCACCAACTAAATCGTAAAAAAAAAAATCTGGCGGCAGAAGAAAAGCAAGAATATGAACAACTGTCATTATTTGTTCGAGAAGTTAAACCCTTTAGCGAAATTATTCAACCTAATAGTTTAGAATCCCGAATTGATGCCTTACTAGAGGAGCGTTTATCTTGATTCCTGTCACGAGAATATCAAAGCCACCCGTATTAGCTAAAAATGCCGCTCGTTGGCTAGAGGCTTTAGAATCAATAAAATCAAACAACAAGGCAACTAAAGCTCAAATTAACCAAGCACAAAATAAATACCGTCATCGGGAAGTTAAAGACGCATTAGTTAAAATGTTTAATGGGAAATGCGCTTACTGTGAAAGTAAGATTATAGTGGTAACTTACGGAGCGATCAAACATTTTTATCCAAAAAGCCAGTATCCTGATCTGACTTTTACTTGGGAGAATTTACTTCTTTCTTGTGATAAATGTAATGATGCCAATCACAAAGGCACAAATTTTCCTCTCGATGATATCACGGGAAATCCTCTGTTAATAGACCCCACGGATGGAGTAACCGATCCGAATGTACATCTTGAATTTGTTTGGGATGAAATGGCAAAATTGGCCAGTGTTTATGGTCGGGATCGGCGTGGTCAAATTGTTGAAGATTTGTTCGATATCAATGGTATGCGTGGACGAAAAGAATTAATCAACCATCGTAGTCAATATATTAAAAGATTGTTAGCATTATTACGTTTCGCAAAACCAGGAGACTCGGAGGCTTTATCTTTACTGCAAGAAGCTTGTCAATCGGGAGCGGAATATTATGCTTTTGCTAGTATTTATATACGGCCTCATTTGCCTCCCTAAAATCAAGGGTAATTATTATCTACAGTCTGAAAAACAAAATTTCTCGCTTATTATTCTCACCTTACTTGATATTTATGTCTCGTCCTGTTGTTTATTTTGCCGTTACTAATCATGGTTTTGGCCATGCTGTCCGTAGTGCTTCGGTGGTAGCTAATATTATTGAACTCAATCCCGAAATTTTGCCGATATTAGTCACCACTGCTCCGCGCTGGTTATTAGATTCCTATATATCCGGAGAATATATTCAAAGACATCGGGGGTTTGATGTGGGGGTAATCCAATCGGATAGTTTAACGATGGATAAATTAGCTACCAAAGAAAAACTAGAACAAATAATTGCTCAATCAAGGTCAATTATTGCCAGTGAAGTTAATTTTATTAAAACTAATCGTGTGGGTTTAGTTGTGGCCGATTTACCGCCTTTAGCGGCACTAATTGCCAAAAGTGCGGGGCTTCCTTGTTGGATGATCGGTAACTTTGGCTGGGATTTTATCTATCGTGATTGGGGTGAAGAATTCACCAGTATTAGTGATTGGATCAGTCGTTGTTATAATCAATGCGATCGCTTATTTAAACTGCCTTTAGCAGAAGCAATGACAGCATTTCCTCACGTTAGCGAGGCAGGTTTAACCGGAGGTACACCCCGCTACAGTGAAGAACAATTGCGACAGGAATTTAAGCTAAATACCCCTAAAGAAAAAACTATTTTATTGAGTTTTGGTGGGTTAGGATTAGAAGCAATTCCCTATGATAACCTCGCCAGTTTTCCCGATTGGCAATTTATCACTTTTGAAAAAAACGCGCCCGAACTGCCCAATTTAGTCCGCTTACAGGATAAACCAGATCGGAGCTATCGTCCCGTGGATTTTATGCTCCTGTGCGATCGAATTATTTCCAAACCGGGATATAGTACCTTTGCCGAGGCTTTCAAATTAGAGGTTCCGATTGTTTCCCTAATGCGAGAAGGTTTCGCCGAATCAGCGATTTTATTGGCTGGAATCCAAGATTATAGTTATCATCAAATTATTAGCAGTGAAGAATTTTTTCAAGGTAATTGGGACTTTTTACGCCAAGCCCCCCAACCGCCACGACTAAAGGTTAAACTGGCTAAAGATGGTGCAGAATCGATCGCTCGCTCTATCGTAGAATACTTTGAGAGGCATTAAATTACGAACAGCTTATCAGCCTCGAAATCGTCAAAAATACGGATAACCCCCCGGGGAAAGTTGACGGCGAACCTGAGCATAGAACTAGGGAGACAGAAACAAGATCGGGCAGAAAGCCGATACTTGTTACAATAGTTTACAAATCACCCTGCCCCGTCACCGAACTATGTCCGAACAGATGATCTCCCCAGAGACGCAAAACCCAGAAGCGATTACCGTTGAAGTGCAGCCCGTCCATATTCCCGAAGAGCATCGGGAAGATATTGGTCCCATGGATGACAACGTAGCCGAGAGTTGGCGCTACAATCCCCAAGTTATTAACGACTATTACCATCGGCGACCTCTAGACGTTTTGGGGAGATTAATCGAAATTGCCCTGCCGGTTTTATCTTTTCTCATCGGTATCTGGTGGGATAAACTGCGGGGAAAATCGCCGAAAAATGAAATTAGACGGGCCGTACAATTGCGGGAAATGTTGACCAAATTGGGACCGACCTATATTAAGATCGGTCAAGCTCTCTCTACCCGGCCTGATTTAGTACCGCCTTTATATTTAGAAGAATTAACCACTCTCCAGGATCAAATCCCCTCTTTTCCTAACGAAATTGCCTATCGTTTTATCGAAGAAGAATTAGGTTATTCTCCCGAGGAAATTTACGCAGAATTATCCCCCAATCCCATAGCGGCAGCTTCCCTAGGACAAGTTTACAAAGGTAAATTAAAAACCGGAGAGAGAGTCGCCGTTAAAGTACAGCGTCCCGATTTGATTCGCTGTATAACTTTAGATGTGTATATCATGCGTAGTTTGGCGACTTGGGTGAAAGGTAATATTAAAAGACTTCGCTCCGATTTAGTGGCAATTACCGACGAATTAGCCGCTCGTATTTTTGAAGAAATTAATTATCTTCACGAGGGACAAAACGCCGAAAAATTCGCTCAACTTTATGGTCACATTGCCGAAATTTACATCCCCAAAATCTACTGGAAATATACCGGGAGACGGGTTTTAACCATGGAGTGGGTGGACGGCACAAAATTAACTAATATCAAAGAAATTCAAGCTCAGGGTATTGATGCCACCCACTTAGTTAATGTGGGGGTGCAGTGTTCTTTGCGTCAATTACTTGAACACGGATTTTTCCATGCGGATCCCCACCCGGGTAATTTATTAGCGACTCCCGACGGTAAATTAGCTTATCTTGATTTCGGCATGATGAGCAATATTGAACCCTATCAACGCTACGGTTTAATCGAAGCGGTGGTGCATTTAGTCAACCGGGATTTTGAGTCTTTGGCCAAGGATTACGTTAAGTTAGACTTCCTGTCACCAACTACCAATTTAGAGCCAATTGTTCCCGCTTTTTCGGAAGTTTTCGGTAATGCTTTAGGGGCGAGTGTGGCAGAATTAAACTTTAAAAGTATCACCGATAAAATGTCGGCGATGATGTATGAGTTTCCCTTTCGAGTTCCTGCCTATTATGCCCTGATTATTCGCTCGATGGTGACTTTAGAGGGAATAGCAATTGGCATCGATCCTAATTTTAAGGTACTTAGTAAAGCCTATCCTTACATTGCTAAACGTCTGCTCACCGATCCTTCCACGGAGTTGCGAGATTCCCTGCGGGATTTATTGTTTAAAGACGGTACTTTTCGCTGGAATCGTTTAGAAAATCTCTTGCGTAATGCTAAAGATTCTAATGATTTTAACTTCGAGAAAGTCACCGATCAAGCGTTAGATTTTCTCCTTTCAGATAGGGGTATATTTATCCGCGAAAAATTAGTTAATGAGTTAGTGAATGCTCTCGATAACTTCGGTCGTCGCACTTGGTTTAATCTCACGGTTAATTTCCGGGAACAGGTGGGTTTAGCGGTGCAAGAAACTCCCCCAGAATTGTTGGGTGATGCTAAGACTTTCGAGCATCTTCGCAACATCTTTAGTATTTTACAGGAAACGAAAGGATTCGATGCCATGGCTATGGTGCCAGTGATGACTAAACTAATCGCTAAACCCGAAACCCAACAGATGGGACAAAAAATTGCTGAAGGTTTACTACAAAAATCCCTAGCGCGTTTAATTCGTTACTTAGTTCTCGAATTCGATAGACCAAATCATCGGCAAAATGGAGAATTACCGAAAGCTTTACCCGCTGCCGATTAACCTCTGTTCGGGTGAGTTCCACCGACGGATTAAAATCTGAGCATTTCCGATAATAAAGGCCGTGGAATAAATTTCACGGCTCAGAGAAAAACGTTAAACTGTTTTTAAAGTTTTTTTATCCTAGCAGGTTAACGGGGTTTAAAGGTGACTTGTAAACCGTCGCGAGGATGGGGAGTGGGGATAGATGTGAGGGTGAGATCTTGATTGGGGAGTAATTGCCAATCGTATTTTTGTACTAAACGGACGGCTAAAATTTTCATCTCTAAACGAGCGAATTCTTTGCCTATACATTCGCGTAATCCCGCACCAAAAGGGATATATCCGTAGGGTTTTTCCTCGGCTAAAAAGCGATCGGGATCGAAGGTTTCAGGACGAGAATAAATATTATTATCTTTATGGGTATTGGTGATTTGATACTGCACTGTCCATCCTTTCGGCAAATGATAACCGTTAAATTGACAGTCTTCTATTACCCGACGGAATCCTCCTCCCACGGGTGGAGTAAAACGTAAAACTTCTTTTAAAACGCGATCTAAATAGGTCATCTGTTTAAGGGTATCGACGCTTAAAGGAGTGGATAGATCAAAATTAGTTATTTCCTCGAGGACAAGCTGAAAAATATCGGGATGCAGTGCCATTTGTAGGCAGAAAGTGGCGATAGCGGAGGTTAAAGTTTCATGACCAGCAAAGAGTAATAATAGCACTTGATCCTTTAATTCCGCTAAGGATAAACTTTGACCGTTTTCGTCTTTAGCTTGTAAAAGTATAGCAAGAGCATCTTGGCCTGGGTCATCATTTTTTTGTCTTTCTAAAATGATAGTTTCGATCGCTTGCAGTAATTCTTCTCGACAGCGTAATGCTTTGCCAAAAGCTGTCCAGGGAAGGGGAATGGGAAGGGTAAATAGTCCCGCACACCAAGTATCAAAAGCTTCTCCTAATTTGGTAGCAGAACCATGATCAAGACCGACAAATAATTTACAGGCGATATCGAGGGTATAGTTTCTTAATTCAGGATACCATGACAGGGTTTTTGCGGTTTGCCAACGCTCTAAATAGCGAGCGGTAATTGTTTCTATCGTAGGGATATAACTTGCTAGGGACCGGGGTTGAAAAGCTTGATAGATTAAGCGACGACGGGAAGCGTGGACATCTCCTGTATGCACCGCTAAAGATGCGCTGCCGAGGAGAGTTTTGGTACTTTTAGGCCAAGTTGCCGCAAAGTATTTATTCTCGTTGCTGAGGAGAAACCGGTTAGCTTCGGCACCGGATAAAATAATCGTGGGACTGCCAAAAATATGAGTACGGAAAAGTTGACCATATTTATGATGACGTTTGCTGGCAAAATCCCCATCGGTCAAAAAAGCGATTGTTTCTCCTAATAGGGGTAATCCGAAACTGCCGGGGGGTAGGGGTAAATCGTTGCTTATAGTCATCGCTGCCTCTAGGGTAAAACTAATCAGTTGCCGTCGATTAACCCTGTTTATTTTAACCTAAAGCGGCGGAGAATTGATCGCGCAATCTAGCCTAGCAATTAGCGATCGCACTCAGCAACGGTAAGTACCTAAGCAAAGTTAATTACACATCTCACCAGTCAGTCAACAGTAAGAATTGCCGCCAATTGACATTTTTTAAGATCACCGCCATAATTAGGGCTTGCTCAATAAATGTGAAAACCTTGTTGACTAAACCTTTTAGACTTTTTGGTTTCCAAAAAGTACCATATATGGGAGTGATCGGGTGGAAAATTCAGGTACTTTTTCCCTGAAAATTAGGTAATTGACCCCCTCAAAATCGCTAAAACCCTACACCCTACACCCTACACCCCACACCCTGCCCCCAGGAAAAACTTTTTGCCGCAAACCCTAATTAGCCGTTGCTAATAGTAATTCGCGGCAAACGATGCTTAAAACCGCAGAGAATTTCCCAGGATATCGTACCTAAATCCCGCGCCCAATCGTCGGCGGTGATGCACTGCGGGCCATCTTTACCGATAAGTGTGACGATTTCCCCTGTTTTTACCTCTGGAATCTCGCTCACGTCAATCATTAACTGATCCATGGTTATCGCGCCGATTTGGGGTACTAAACGTCCTCTCAGGGATACTTTTAAACGATTGGAGAGATTGCGGGGAATTCCATCAGCGTAACCGATACCGACCACAGCAATACGGGTGTCTTTTGCCGCTATGTACTGATGACCATAACTCACTCCGGAGCCGGCGGCAATGGTTTTGACTTGGGCAATGCGCGCTTTTACTTGCAGGACGGGTTGCAAAGGGACTTTATCGGTGAGATGATCGGCGGGATAAAGACCGTAGAGAGCTAATCCGACTCTAACTCGATCGTAGTGCAGAGATCGATCGCTTAGGGTAGCGGCAGAGTTGGCTAAATGCAGACAGGGGGGATGATAACCTTTTGAGCTTAACTCGGCGATCGCTTGTTGGAATCTTTGCCGTTGTAACTGCATGATCTCGGGATTGGGATCGTCAGCCGTGGCAAAATGGGAGTATATACTGGCAATTTTTAGGTTAGGAGCCTCTAAAACCTGTTCGACGAATTTTGTGCCGTTTTGCCATTGTGTACCTAAGCGAGACATCCCCGTATCTAGTTTGATATGGACCGGCAGCGTCTGCTCTAAGCGTCTCATCACGGTGGCAAAAATTTGCACCTGTTCGATTTGCACCAGGGTGGGTTGCAATTGCCAATGGGCTAAGGCTGCCACTTCTTCCGGGGTGTTCACTGCCCCTAAAATCATAATTGGGGCAACGATTCCCGCTTCCCGTAGTTCGATACCTTCCCCAATAGTCGCGATGGCTAAAGATTGCGCTCCGGCTTCTAAAACGCTGTTAGCCACCTTAACTGCCCCGTGTCCGTAAGCATCGGCTTTAATTACCGCCATTAATTCCGTTTTTGGGGCTAATAAGGCCTTGACTTTTCGCACGTTTTGTTGTAAGGCCGAGCGATCAATCTCTACCCAAGCACGATAGCGAATTGCTTCCGACAATTGATAATCATGACGGTTTTTGGGCGGATTGATAATTTTTGGTTCGATGCTAAACACCACTCGCTCACTCCTTTGCACACATAACCCAATTTATCACAGATGTCGGGGTGAAGACCCTCGTACTGACAGGATGAAACCCCGACCAATATAAAACAGCGAAGCACGATTGCAAAGTTTCACGGCAACCAGAGGGAGACTTAAAGTCTGTTACGGTTTCAGTTAATCCATCAGGAGAATATTTCGCATCTTGTCTTTATGATGATGGTCAGGATTTACCCCAAAAATCATCAGAAGGAAAAGCTATCGGGATAGATGTTGGACTAACCCATTTTGCTATTACATCAGATGGGACTAAACACGGGAATCCTCAATA
>NZ_JADBTF010000463.1:0-8288 GCF_020246295.1 Microcystis sp. M090S1
TCCGGCATTCGGACACTAAAAACGGACGGGTCGGAAAGCGTAAGACTACCGCTAAGGTAGCAGCATCCTGTGAAGCGTCAACCCCATTCAACGACCATCCTAAAAAGGTGGCGTGGTGAGGAATCACCGTCCGTTTACGGCGGTGAGGATGTCAAAATTCAGCCCCAGTTAGTTCTGGGGCTGAAACCATGGGGACAGGAGGGGGATAATTGTTAGGAAAAAAGAAGTTTTGGCAAGATTTAGCAAAGTTAGTTCACAAGTTACCCATTGCCAAGGGACGCTATCTCTAACATCCCCAAATTTTCCCTAACTTAAAATCAGTAGTTGGCGCTGTTGTAAAGAACGCACAGCAGTTAATCCTAAAGCAACTTGAGCGTCGATTGCTGCCACGGTTAAACGACCATCACAAGCTTGTAAAAAAGCAAATTCTGTCTCCGAGAGATTAACCGGCCGATAATCGTAATCTAGAACACTTGCACTAGGCCAACCGTAAAGACAGGGATGAACTTCGGCCACTGCATTCTCTAGGACTTGATCCCTGGACCAATCGGCAGTGAAAATCGGTGGTTTAGCGAGGAAAAATTCATAGTGGGTGATTTCCGGGTCTAATAATTCCGTCAAGCGATAACGTTCCCTTTCCCCTAAATTTTGCGCTCTAGCCATCAATTCGGGGGATTTACCCAATAAACGGTCTAATTGCCAGTAGGAAGGGTTAGAAAAGCCAATAAAGGCTAATCCTGACGCATCAATCAGTTGAAAGAGGGTATCGATATTGTAGTCCACTTCCCGGGGGTGAACGTACATATCAGCGAAGGACTCATCGCGATGATTTTCCATTGACCAACGCTCTTTTTCCCGTTTCAAAATGCGATTATTTTCTGGTAGAGAGGCAAAAATCTCTCGGCCGACAGCGACCCCATCTTTATAATCCCCGCGCCGGTCTCCCTGTAAAAGTGCGATCGCAGACTGCATTAACTGGATTTCCCAGCGGCCCAATTGTGCATAGACAAAAATGTGCAGCAGACCACCGGGGGCCAGTTTTTGCGCGAGGGATTGAATACCTTTAATCGGGTCCGGGAGATGGTGCAGCACCCCGACGCAGTTAATTAAATCAAATTCTCCGGGGAGATTGGTGGCCGATTCGAGGGGTAAATGGTGAAAAGCCAGAGAACCTCGGTGTTTTAGTGCGACTCCCGAACGATTACAGCGTTCTTTGGCGATTTCTAGGGCTTTTTCACTGATATCTATAGCGACTATATTAGCAAAAGGGTTGAGCGCGAGCAGATATTCGGTTCCTGCACCAGTACCACAACCCGCATCGAGAATCCGGATATCCTCTCGTTCAGGTTTACGATGACAACAAAAGTTATAGGCAGCAATCCAATTCCAGCGCCAATTGTAACCCGGAGGAGGTTCGTCTAGGAGCGGTTCGGGGGGGAAAGGATAGGTATTGTAGAGACGTTGTACAGCAGTGCGAATAGTAGCGTCGTCGGACATGAAAATTGGCGGAGTTTAGGATAACACTCGATCGATTGTCTCACAGACGGCAGCGATCGGGAAAGTCAGCCGGGGTTTTTTTGAGTTGGTCGAGGGTAAATGATAAATAATCATTATGACTATCCGGTTCTGTGCCAAAATTAGATATTATTTCTTTGGTCGATATTTTTTTCTATTCCTTGTCCTACTGTCTCTTAACCCTATCTAAGTTTTACTGGCAATTATTCGAGAGTCATTCTCTAACAATTATCTCAAATATAAGCAAATCTTGCCGATACAAAAAACCATGAGAATTAAGTCTATAAAGCTTATTAATTATCGAGGTGCAGTCAGTTTAAACATCGACTTTCATCGGCAATTAAACGTATTTATAGGAGTTAATGGTGCGGGAAAATCCACCATTTTAGATAGTTTGGCTATTATGCTTTCATGGTTAGTTAAGCGCCTAAAAAATACTAATGCCAGTGGACGACAGATTAGCGAAACCGAGATTAATAATGGTCAGGGGACGGCTATAATTGAAATCACGGGGGTGAGGGAAGATAGTCAAGAGATTACTTGGAAAATAGTAAAAACTAGGACTGGATATATCCACGCTGTAAAAGGGAGTAATTTTAGCCAATTAAATGAATACACTCAACAAATACAACGACAAATTACTGAACATCAAGGACAAATTAACTTACCTTTATTTGTTTATTATTCTGTTAATCGAGCCGTGGTAGATATACCCTTAAAAATTAAAACAAAACATCAATTTGATTCTCTAAGTGCCTACGAAAATGCTTTAACCAGTGGAGCAGATTTTCGCACTTTTTTTGCATGGTTTCGCGAGCGCGAAGATTTAGAAAATGAAAATAGAAAATATCGGGAAGATGAAATTAAACCAGAAGGTTTTTGTTTTCCCGATCCCCAATTGGAAGCGGTTCGGAAAACGATCAAACGTTTTCTACCCGATTTTACTAATCTTAGCGTCCGTCGTAATCCCTTGAGAATGGAAGTAACAAAAAAGAATAAAATAGTTACTGTTAATCAACTTTCTGATGGAGAAAAATGTCTGATTGCTATGCTGGGAGATTTAGCTCGAAGAATGGCGATTGCTAATCCTCAAAATCCTTATCCCTTAACGGGTACTGGCGTTATTATCATTGACGAAATTGATTTACATTTACATCCTCAATGGCAAAGATTTGTAGTACCTAAATTACTAGAAGTTTTTCCTAACTGTCAATTTTTTATTTCCACCCATTCTCCTAATATTATCACTCATGTTCAACCAGAAAGTTTACACTTCATGGAACAAACAGAAATGGGAATAAAAATTGATACCGTACAAGAGTCCTACGGCAAAAATGTTGATCGAATTTTGGAAGATTTGATGGGATTAGAGACAACCCGTCCCAAGGAAATCGCTGAAGCTTTGAAAGATATATATGAACAAATTTCTCAAAATCAATTAGAGGCAGCTAAAAAGAAAATCAATGATCTCAGAGCTAAAATTCAAAATGATCCAGAATTAATTAAAGCTGAAGTTATTATTCGACGCAAGGAAATTATCGGAAAATGAAGTATATTAGAAAAAGACAAGAACCACCGGAGTTTAAGAATTGGAAAGAGCAAGCTAACTCAGATTGGCAGCCCGACTTTAGAAATTTAGCGGGAAAACCAAAAGAAATACTAATTAAAGCTTTGATGACAGAACAGGGGGAAATATGTTGTTATTGTGAAAGTCGATTGGTTGATGGTGAATGCCATATAGAACATTTTAAACCTCAAAGTGATCCCACTGTTGATACCTTAGATTATGCCAATTTGCTATGTTCCTGTCAGGCAAATCTTGAGCTTGGTGAACCTCGGCACTGTGGTAATCTAAAAAATAACTGGTTTGATGAAAATCTCTTAATCTCTCCACTTAATCCGGATTGTGAGTCTCACTTTGCCTTTAATTATGATGGTACAATTAAACCCGTACAAGAAGATGATCAAAAAGCAATTAATACTATCGAAAAGTTGGGATTAAACCTCAACCAAATCAAGGCACTTCGTAAGGCAGCCATCGAGCCTTTTTTGGATGAGGAGATAGATAATGCTCAATTACAAGTTTTTGTCAATGGATATTTATGCTTAGATGATCAACAAATCAGCGATTTAATTGAATAATCTTTCCTTTACAAAAATACAAGAATTATTATAAAAGTTTAAATAAACAAGAAAAAACATCAAGTCTTATGAAGATTATTCAAGAATTATCGCAAAAGTCAACACTTGATGAGATTCTGGCCAGATAATGGGGATGGAGGGGTGAATCAACCTTATCCGAAGTTGAACGGAGATTGTTGTCGAGAGTCGGAGAGAAAAGCAATGAATATCAAGGATACATTACACAATTTTGTCCAGTACCTAACAGAGGCTTTTGCTCGCATTTTTAGCCCCAACAATGATGAGTATCCCGATGTGGGGATGCAGCCTTTTGATGCTGAACCTTACCATGCTCCCAAGGGTAATTCTTAACTAAAAATGACAGACAATTGCTTTGAGATAAAAGTTATGGGTAGGGATGATAACCCTACCTGATTTTATAGAAAAATAATTAATCCTCTGCTTGCCAATCGGGACAACTATCACTATCCCAACCGTAGGGATGGAAACCGCAGACGAGAAGATTGCCTCCGTAGATATAACCGTGATAATTACGGCAACCGATACAAGCAGGATGGGTGTTAGGATCGGGGTTAACCTTAGGAGTGAGGGTAAAATCCGAGGGTTCATCTAATTCCGAAAATAGGGATTCATCGGAGTTAAAAAATTCTTCTAATTCCTGGGGTAAAACCTCTTGAATAAACTGTTCCAGATCGATGATAATTTCCTCATTAATTTCTTCGATAGTTTGGTTCAATTCTTGGAAAAAAGTTTCAATTCCCACCGCCACAGTTTCGATAACTTCCCAAAAATCTTTCGGCCAATCGTTCATGTTTATACTTGCATCCCTTGTCTGGTAATAATTAATTATTTGTCGCTAAAATCTAGGTTTTAATCCCGTTGCAGTTTCCGTAATTCCTCCTGAAGACGTTCCACCTGTTGCCGCAATTCATCTACTTTTGGATTGGCTGCTTTGGTGTCCTCCTCATCTTCAATAATTTCTATCCGTCGGGGTTCATGGGGAATATTAGATTCGTTAGCTGTCACCGCTTGCTGTTGTGCCTGTTTCACCAACTCATCAACGTATTTGCGCGCTTCTTCTGCGTTTATTTCGCCGCGAGAAATCATTTCATCGGCTAATTTTTGGGCTTGATTTCTTAATTCTTGTAAATTTACTTCAGCTTTTTCGGCGGCATAAGTAGCAATGCCTACGCCCAAATAAACTGCTTTTTTGACTAAATCACCTAAGTTCGCCATAGCAAAAATCCTGAATTGATCGCTCTTACTTCCTAGAATAAACGATCCTTCTCCCAAATGGAGATGGGTTTTGGGAGTGAGTGAACAGTGAACAGTAAACAGTAATCAGTGAACGCTTGCGCCGCTAATGTAACACCGTGAACATTTTTCAGCCAATATCCAAGAGAGCCATCGGTGAACTGAAAACTCATACTAAATCCGTTGAGTATAAGCTAGTTATGAGGAGAGGCACTCATGCAAAAGGCAAGAGGCAAAAGGGAGAATAAATAATCAGTTTTTAATAAACGGATTTAGTATCACATCTGATAACTGATAACTGATAACTGGTAACTGGTAACTGATAACTGATGAGGTAAAGTTTTGTAAATAGATGCGGTGGTGGCGACACCAAAATTGATCGCTATAAAGATTAAATTTTAGTCAAATTGCTGGTTTTTCGCCCTCAAAACGACGATAGAGCCTCATTAGGTCATTTTTGACCTAAATAGTTTGATTAAGCTCAAAATAACTAAATATTGCGGATAGCTGCCGGCAGCCAGCTGCCGGCTGAATCGATTTGTGTTCATCCTCAGCAAAGATTTAAACTAAAGAATCGAGACAAGATTCCCGATTTAATCACAAAAAACTATGTTTCCTATTCATCGCCCCCGTCGTCTGCGTCAAACCCCTCAAATGCGCCGTCTGGTGAGTGAAACCGTCTTGACAGCCAATGACTTTATCTATCCTCTTTTCGCCACAACGGGGGAAGGTATTGCCCGGGAAGTCAAATCGATGCCGGGGGTGTACCAATTATCAATCGATAAAATTGTTGACGAAGCCAAGGAAGTGCGGGATTTAGGAATTCCAGCGATTATTTTATTCGGGCTGCCAGAAAGTAAAGACACAGAGGCGACGGGAGCATGGCACGATCATGGTATTGTGCAAAAAGCGGCAACAGCGATTAAAGAGGCAGTTCCCGATCTACTCATTGTCGCTGATACTTGTTTGTGTGAATATACTAACCACGGTCATTGTGGTTATCTGCAAACGGGAGATTTAACCGGCAGGGTGTTAAACGATCCCACTCTGGGATTATTGCAAAAAACCGCCGTTTCCCAGGTAAAAGCGGGAGTGGATATCATTGCACCGTCGGGAATGATGGATGGTTTTGTGCAGGCAATTCGTCAAGGATTGGATGAGGCGGGTTATAGTGATACACCGATTCTTTCCTATACGGCTAAATATGCCTCTGCCTATTATGGGCCGTTTCGGGATGCCGCCGATTCTACCCCCCAATTCGGCGATCGCAGAACCTACCAAATGGATCCGGGTAATGCCAGGGAAGCCTTAAAAGAGGTGGAATTAGATGTATTAGAGGGAGCAGATATGTTAATGGTGAAACCTGCCCTGTCTTACCTGGATATTATCTGGAGAATCAAGGAAATGACTAATTTACCCGTGGCTGCCTACAATGTGTCGGGGGAATATTCAATGATTAAAGCGGCGGCGTTAAATGGCTGGATTGACGAAAAACGAGTGACTTTAGAGACTTTAACCAGCTTTAAACGGGCGGGTGCCGATATTATCTTAACCTACCACGCTAAGGATGCCGTGCGCTGGTTAGCAGAGGGTTAAATCGGAAAAGTGACAATTTTTGGCTAACCGATCAGGATAAGGGGGTGGTGAGGTTGCTACTCTTAATTCTAGGGATTACCTGAAAAAAATACTGGCTCTTCTCGACTTTTTTGTGTGACAATTTTTGCTTATGTAATCCTGAAGTGCTTATTTGGCAAGACTTTTAGGACTACTTTGCGGATATTCTATCAGTATAGACCTCGTTTCCACACAGAAACCAGAAGAGCCAAAATACTTTCCAACGATTGAGTTCAGGAGCGGTAGATAACCTCTCATTCCAGCAACTACATAGCGCACTGCTGCAACGATTTGTTAACCGAGCGTGGAATCTATGATGCCTTTTATACAAACATTTTCGGTAAAAGTTCTGATCATCCATTCATGCTTATTTTTTAGATGTTCATGTTCCGACGGTTCCACAGTTTTAGTCCTTCAAACCAGAAAATACTGACAACTCCAGAAACTAAGCTGACCAGCAAATCATCAGTATGTAGAAATGAAAAGCTGAACAGGTGTCGTAGCAGGGGAACATAGAGAACTAATCCCAAAAACAGGAGTCCACCGCCGATCACCCACCACAAAGCCTGATTAGGAGCTTGGAGCATTTCTGGAATCGTTCGGGACCAGGAACGATTGGTTAAGATCATAGCGAGGTTGGAGATAATCAATGTCGTAAATGCTAAGGCACGAGCATCAAATTCACTATTGCCGTTGTTATAGGCGATCGCGAATACAATAACCAGTACCACTAAAACGCTGATCCCCTGAAGCAAAGCCAATCGCAACGTCCGACGACTGAACAAGGGTTCTTTGGGATTACGGGGGGGACGACGCATAATATCGCTTTCTGCCGGTTCAGCTTCAAACACAACCGTGCAGGCCGGATCGATAATTAAGTGCAGAAAGGCAATGTGGATCGGGAGTAGCACCAAGGGCCAGCCAAACATGACTGGAATCAACGACATACCGGCGATCGGAACGTGAACGGCCAAGGTATAGGCCATCCCCTTTTTCAGGTTGTCAAAGATACGTCTGCCCAGTTTGACCGATTCGACGATGGATGAAAAATCATCTTTCAACAGGACCAAATCGGCAGACTCGCGCGCTACATCGGTACCTCGTTCACCCATGGCAATGCCGATATGAGCAGACTTGAGGGCCGGGGCATCGTTGACACCATCACCGGTCATGGCCACAATTTCCCCGGAGCGTTTCAGTGCATTGACAATCAATAGTTTTTGTTCGGGGACGACACGGGCAAAGATGTTGGTGCTGTGAATGCGATCGCGCAGTTCCGACTCACCCATTTGCTCCAGTTCCCTGCCAGTGATCACCTTGTCTAAAGGCCTGAGTCCAATCTGACGGGCAATGTTCTGGGCTGTTACCGGATAATCACCCGTAATCATCACAACGCGAATTCCCGCACCATAGCATTCGGAGATCGCAGGTGCAACAGTAGGGCGCACCGGGTCTTCCAGGCCGATGAGTCCCACAAATTCAAACTCAAAGTCGTGTTGTTGCACAGTTGACACTCCCCGCTCTAAAGAGACGGGGATTCTTGGTTCACAGAGATTACTTGCTTAGACAGAATTGCTTCTGAAAAAGTAGAGGTATTCTCTCCCCAAGCGTTTATTGGGTCTAGCCCAAAGGTTCCGGTATGCCCTACCGTACTTAGTCCCCTTTTAAGGATGTTGATTGCGGCGTTTTCATCCCTATCCAAAACACATCCACATTTGCACTGATGGGTTCTAGTCGATAAAGATTTTTTGACAGTTTCACCA
>NZ_JADBTF010000464.1:0-11945 GCF_020246295.1 Microcystis sp. M090S1
GGAAGTGGGGGATTTAGCGGAAATTTCCCTATCACCCTAAATACTTATTGCCTCTTGCATAGTGCGATCGATGTTCATCAATAAAAGTTATCCATACAGGAAAACAATAATGTTTATTTATGGTAAAGGGGAAGTGGGGAATTGGGGAAGTGGGGGAAATTTGCCTATCACCCTAAATCCCTATTGCCTCTTGGATAGTGCGATCAATATTCATCAATAAAAGTTATCCATACAGGAAAACAATAATATTTATTTATGGGAAAGGGGAAGTGGGGAGATGGGGGATTTAGCGGAAATTTCCCGATCACCCTAAATCCCTATTGCCGCGTCGAACCTAGAACTATCAATGGGTAACAGCTTGATTTTGACTCCATAATTAAATTAGTCAACAATCGATTTAATCTCAAGACGAGAAAAAATTAATCTATTAGGAGTTTAGCTGATGACGGCTTTTACGGAAAATGACCTAAAAAGGTTAGAAAATCTGATTATCAATGGACAAAAAGCGATCGAAACTCGTTTAACTTCTCTGGAGAGTGGACAAAAAGCGATCGAAACTCGTTTAACCTCTTTGGAGAATGGACAAAAAGCGATCGAGAATAGCATCGGAGAGATCAAAAGAGAAATTCAAGTCCTAGAGATAGGACAGACGGAAATTAAGGGAGAAATCAGGACTTTAGACGCAAAAATCACGGGTTTAAATGAAAGAGTGCAACTCATCGAGGCATCCGTGGGAAAAATTCCCGATTTAGCTGAAAAAATTGGGGAGGTAAAAAACTGGAAACAGATCGGTATATCGATTGTGACTGCTGTTGTGGGTGGGGTAATTGGTTGGTTAATTCGGGGAAAATAAAACTAAGGAATGTAACATAGTATTAAGCATTTGTATATTTTTATCAATTTTTATGGAACAGACAGCTTTAAATCTGATCGCGATTACCGTTTTTTCGATCACTCTTTCCGTATTTGTCACCCCTTTGCTGTCTATTTCGCCTTTTGTCCCCGCTTTAGCTACTCTTAGCCTCTTGGGATTAGTTACCGTTGATACTCTCACCTTTAATAACCGGGGCGTGACTTTACTACTGGATGCTCTTTCTCCTAGTAAACACCGTCAAAGAGTTATTTACCACGAAGCCGGACATTTTCTCACCGCTTATATTTTGGGCATTCCGATCGCCAGTTATAGTTTGACCGCTTGGGAAGCCTTTCGTCAAGGCCAGGAGGGAGTCGGCGGTGTTCAATTTGACCTAGCAGATTTAGAGCAAAAAGTCAAGAACTTTACTGATTTTCCTGCTTTTTTAGAGCGAATTTCTACGGTGTGGATGGCGGGAATTGCTGCCGAAACCTTAGTTTATGGTAAAGCGGCAGGGGGAGAAAGCGATCGATTTTATCTGCAATCGGCCTTAAAATTAGCGGGGGTTTCCGAGAATAATTATGCCCAAAAAGAGCGCTGGAGTTTATTACAGGCAAAAACTCTTTTAGAAAAACAACAGACTGCCTATCAAGCTTTAGTGATAGCTATGGAAAAAAGGGCCAGTGTGGAAGAATGCTGTCGGGTGATTAGTGAAAGTTTAGTATAACGGGAAAAGTAATCAGGGATGAATTTGATGATTTCCCCGTTAAATTTTTATGAATAATCAGATCAATCAATCCGAGCAGCGATTAGCTTTAATTGTGCGCGGAGCAGTACAAGGAGTCGGTTTTCGTCCTTTTGTTTATCGATTAGCAACGGAATTAAACCTAACGGGTTGGGTGAATAATACAGCAGCGGGAGTTTTTATTGAAGTTGAGGGCGATCAAGACAAACTAGAAACTTTTTTGACTCGATTATCTTTAGAAAAACCACCTCGATCGCTAATTGAAAATATTGAGACTCAATGGTTAAATCCCATCGGTTATCAAAACTTTAGCATACGTCACAGTAGCGGCGGTGAAAAAAATACAATTGTTCTGCCCGATTTAGCCACTTGTCCCGATTGTTTAGCCGATATTTTTGACCCCAATAATCGTCGTTATCGCTATCCTTTTACTAACTGCACTAACTGCGGTCCTCGCTACAGTATTATCGAGAGTTTACCCTATGATCGCAGTGCCACAACTATGAGGGGTTTTAATCAGTGTCCCGAATGTCAAAGGGAATACGAAAACCCTCTGGATCGCCGTTTTCATGCCCAACCGAATGCCTGTCCTAGTTGCGGACCCCAAATTAGTCTTTTAGATAGTCAAGGATGTGTATTAGCGGAAAAAGATCAAGCTTTAATCGCTACTGCTAGAGCAATTGAACAGGGAAAAATTATGGCGATCAAAGGATTAGGAGGATTTCACCTAGTCGTCGATGCAAGAAATACGGAAGCAGTGCAAAAATTGCGACAACGTAAACAGCGACCGGATAAGCCTTTTGCCGTGATGTATCCTAATCTTGAGTTAGTGAAAAACCACGGTTATGTATCTTTTTTAGAATCGCAATTATTGAAGTCTCCTGCATCGGCAATTGTCCTGATTAAACAGCGAAAAAATTATCTTTCTGCTGCCGTTTCTCCGGGTAATCCCTATCTAGGAGTCATGTTACCCTATACTCCCCTACATCATCTTTTATTAGCAGAATTAGGCTTTCCTATTGTAGCAACCAGTGGTAATCTAGCCGATGAACCTATCTGTATTGAGGAAAAAGAAGCTTTAGAAAAATTGGGAACTATCGCCGATTTATTTCTAGTTCATAATCGTCCCATCCTTCGACCGGTGGATGACTCTATTATCAGGGAAATGGCGGGAAAAGCGATGATTTTGCGGCGAGCACGGGGATATGCTCCCTTTCCCGTTAAAGTTAATGAGGGAGATTTTCCTCCGATTCTGGCCGTGGGAAGTTATTTTAAAAATACCGTGGCTATCTACCAAAAAAATCAAGTTTTTATCAGTCAACATATCGGCGATTTAGATACGGTTAATGCTGTCAATCACTTTGAAAATATTCTCGATAGTTTAAAAAAATTATACGAGTTTGCACCAGAAATTATTGCCTGTGATGCCCATCCTGAATATCTAGCAACCAAGTACGCTTATAGCTTAAATTTACCCGTTATTCCCATTCAACACCATTACGCTCACGTTTTATCCTGCATGGCAGAACATCAGCTACAACCTCCGGTTTTAGGGGTTGCTTGGGATGGAACAGGATACGGTTTAGACGGCACAATTTGGGGGGGAGAGTTTATCCATATCACTGCCGATTCTTGGCAGCGAGTCGCCCATTTTAAACCCTGGCTATTACCGGGAGGAGAAAAAGCGGTTAAAGAACCCAGACGAGTGGCTTTAGGATTACTAGAAGTGATGGAAAATACTGATAGGATAAAATCAGCTTTTAGTGAACAGGAATGGTCTATTTTTAGGCAAATGTTAACCAAAAAAATTAATTGTCCTTTAACTTCTAGTGTCGGGCGTTTGTTTGATGGTGTGGCGGCGATTCTAGGTTTATGTTATCAATTAAGTTTTGAGGGACAAGCAGCAATGCAATTAGAATTTGCCCTTGAGGACATTAAAACGGAGGAATATTATAATTTTTCTTTGTCCGCCGACTCCCCCATAGTTATTGATTGGAATCAGATAATTTTAGGAGTTGTTGAGGATTTAGAAAAACAAGGACAAATCGGCATAATTGCCGCTAAATTTCATAATAGTTTAAGTGAGATTATTGTAGAAATTGCTCACAAAATAGGCAGAGAAAAAATTCTCCTGACGGGAGGCTGTTTTCAAAATCGTTATCTGACGGAAAGAACAATTAATCGCTTACAAGCTTCGGGATTTCAACCCTACTGGCAGCAAACTGTTCCCACTAATGATGGTGGTATTAGCCTTGGTCAAATTATCGGGGCCTGTTCTAAACTTAAACGGTTTTAGATAAGTAGGTGGGTGGAATTAAATATAAGATGAACGTAGGTTGGGTTGAAGTATGAAACCCAACGCCCGCATGGGTTACGCTACCGCTAACCCATCCTACAAATAATTGTGCCTCCCTACTTAGGACAAAATTAACTTCTTGGTTAGGACAGGCAAGAGGTAGTTATAAACCACAGAGACACGAAGAACACAGAGAGCCGATTTTTTTCTAGACTGTTGAGATGGTCGAAAATTGAGATTTTAGCTTAAACGATGCCACTCGACGATTTTATTGCCTACTTTCAAAATGATTGCTTGACCTAAACCGAGTTCTTGTGTCACCCTAACTAGATGGGCGAAATTTTGACGGGTGATTGCTAGTCCCTCCAAACAAGCTAGACAATCGAGACAGAGAACCGTAGAGAATTCCCAGGTTTGTCGGTAAACACGGCAATTATCCGGTAAAAAAGCCACAAGAGCGCGAAAATGAGTCAAAGCGGCTTTCTCAAAATTGGCGCTAGTGCAGTCAAAAGACGAGTGCTGATAGCTCATAAAAACTTTGCCTGATAGGGAGAGAGCAGGGTTTTCCTCAGACTAGCACCTCGCTTCTGGGGATCACGTTCCCTTTAGAATTTCTCAATAGACTGGCAAATCCCCCCAGAGGAGTATCGTTACCCGCGAGCAAATTGCTAGAAGCTAGGTTTCTTCCCAGAGATAGTGTACTTTAGATATTGATGTCCTTCCGGCTGGCAAGATAACCTATAAATTTCCCCACTCGTCCCTAGCGATAAAAGGCTGTATTTAGTCAAAAATCAAGTGTTGACTTTGATGCCAAACTTGCCAAGTAAAAAATGATGACAGCCTCAAGTTGCCGCTTAACTACTTGACTACTTAACTGATAACTGGTAACTAAAATTATGAATAATGCAATTGTCAAACCGAGAGATGTACAAGTAGCACCGATCGCCGCCGATACTTTTGTCTTTCGTTCCCGCACTTGGGACCGGTTAAAATTCGAGATCGAATACGGATTACAAAAGGGAACCACTGCCAATAGTTATCTGATTAAAAGTGAAAAGGTCGCTCTTTTCGATCCACCAGGGGAATCATTCTCGGCTATATTTTTAGAGGCTTTAACTAAAAGAATCAATCCGAAAACGATTGATTATATTATCCTCGGTCACGTTAACCCCAATCGTGCCGTCACCCTCAAGGCACTTTTAGAAATCGCTCCTCAAGTCACTTTTGTTTGTTCTAATCCGGGGGCAATTTCCCTGAAAAAAATTCTCGAAACCGAAGCATTAAATCTGTTCGTTGTCAAGGGGGAAGAAATATTAAATTTAGGAGCAAACCATCAATTAGAATTTATCCCCACTCCTAACCCCAGATTTCCCGATCAACTCTGTACCTACGACAGCAAAACTGATATTCTCTACACCGATAAATTATTCGGGGCGCACGTTTGTGGCGACCAAATTTTTGATGAGGGTTGGAGCGTTTATAACGAAGATCGGCGTTACTATTTCGATTGTCTCATGGCTCCCTATGCCAGCCAAATTAGCAACGCTTTGGAGAAATTAGCCGCTAAATCGCCCTTATTTTATGCCGTTGGTCACGGTCCTCTGGTGCGTTACGGGATGCACGAATTGACCCTTTCCTATCAACAATGGTTAGCAGTACAAAAGTCCCAAGAGTTGACAATTGCCCTGATTTATGCTAGTGCCTACGGCAACACCGCCACCCTCGCTCAAGCGATCGCCATGGGGATCACGAAAGCGGCAGTAGCAGTCACGGCGATTAATGCCGAGTTCGCCGAACCAGACGAGATCAAAACGGCGATCGAAAAAAGTGTCGGTTTTATCTTTGGTTCCCCCACTTTGGGAGGACACGCACCGACTCCCATCCAAACCGCCTTGGGGATTACCCTGGCAAATGGCGATAAAAGCAAGCTGGTGGGGGTTTTTGGCTCCTACGGTTGGAGTGGTGAAGCGATCGATCTTTTGGAAAGTAAATTCCGGGATGGCGGTTATCGCTTCGGTTTTGAGCCAATTCGGGTTAAATTTAAGCCGACGGAGGCAATTTTAAAGACCTGTGAGGAAGCGGGAACCGATTTCGCTCAAGCAGTCAAAAAAGCTCGCAAAAGCAGACAACCGAAAACTAATGTTAACCAATCCCAAAGCGATCGGCGATCGCAGTCCCTGGGACGTTTGGTGGGTTCTCTCTGTATCGTCACCTGCGAATTGGGGGAATTGCGCGGCGCCATGTTAGCCTCTTGGGTGTCGCAAGCGACGTTCACCCCCCCCGGATTGACTATTGCCGTGGCGAAAGAACGAGCGATCGAGTCTCTGCTTTATAGCGGTACGCCTTTTGTCCTTAATATCCTCCAAGAAGGTCAACATTTGGCTTTAATGAAGCATTTTCTTAAACCTTTTGCCCCCGGAGAGGATCGTTTTGCTCATATCGAAACCACTAAAGCTGAGAACGGTGGGCCGATTCTGGCCGAAGCGCTCGCTTATCTGGAATGTCGGGTAGAACAACGAATGGAGTGCGGTGATCATTGGCTGCTTTATGCGATCGCAGAAAAAGGCAAGGTTTTACACCAGGGTTTAACCGCTATCCATCATCGCAAATCCGGCAGTTATTATTAGTTTGTCGTTATCATCGTTTCAGGGGGTGTTTTCAAGCAGGATAACGCACCCTGATTGGTCTAAAAATAGACCTCTTGCAAAAATCAAAAATCTTCCGTTAGGTGAGGAGTAAGGAAGGGTGCATCTCATTTTTGCAAATCTACCAAGTTGGGATTTTTACGGGGACACTCTCGGCTAAAATCGGGCATTACTTCCGATTTTATCACTCAATCCAAGCCTTTGGGGGGTTCTACCCCCCAAACCCCGGAGCGCATTAGCTTTTCGGTGAGATGCTTACAGGCAGCTGCTGACACATTTGTCATCATTTAAGAGTCACTGATAATTGCTGATTGTCGGTATTTCTGCAAATGTGAGATGCACCCAGTAAGGAGCCAGTAGTCGGTCGTCAGGAGAATTAAGAATGAGCATTAATCAATTAAATGCTCCCCTTGGGGGTTTTATGCGATTTCATGCCTATTTTGGTCATTTTTCAACTCTCAAAAATTAATTATGCAAGAACTATAATATATTCTTATGAAAAGCATTGTTTTAATTGTTGGCTTTGAAACCTTTAACAGGAATTTGTATCGGCAATCGGGCCTGTTGGCTAGTTCTAAATGTCCCGATTTAGAGGTAAAAGTATTTAGCGATAAATCCTTGACTAGCGAACCGGAAATAGTCGAGCAAGCTTTAGCCACTGCCGACGTTTTTTTTGCTAGTTTGATCTTCGATTACGATCAAGTTACTTGGCTGCGGCAACGAGCAGCACAGATTCCGATTCGCTTAGTTTTTGAGTCTGCTTTAGAGTTAATGAGTTTAACCCGTTTGGGAGAATTTGCCATCGGGGATAAACCAAAAGGAATGCCAAAACCAATTCAATTTATCTTGAGTAAATTTTCCAGTGGCAAGGAAGAAGATAAGTTAGCCGGTTATCTCAGTTTCCTCAAAACCGGTCCGAAACTACTGAAATTTATTCCCGCTAAAAAAGTTCAAGATTTGCGTAATTGGTTAATTATTTACGGTTATTGGAATGCGGGAGGAACGGAAAATGTTGCCGCTATGTGTTGGGTAATTGCCCAAAAATATCTAGGATTAAAAGTACGGGAAATACCCGAAGTTATCGAAACTCCCAATAAGGGACTATTACACCCCGATTATCAGGGTTATTTTCTCACTCCCCAAGAATATTTAGCTTGGTATAAAAAAAATAAATCTCTTGATAAACCAGTGGTTGCACTGCTGCTTTATCGGAAGCACGTTATCAGTAAATTGCCCTATATTAATCAATTAATCCGTCATTTTGAAACGGCTAATTTAATTCCCCTACCCGTGTTTATTAACGGAGTAGAAGGCCATACAATTGTTCGGGATTGGTTAACCACAGACTACGAAATTCAGCAAAGAAAAAAAGGAATCATTGAAACTCCTTCTTTAAGTGAAGATGCGGTGACAGTAGATGCAATTGTCTCGACGATTGGCTTTCCTTTGGTGGGGGGTCCTGCGGGTTCTATGGAAGCAGGAAGACAGGTAGAAGTGGCTAAACGAATTCTGTCCGCTAAAAATATTCCTTATCTTATCGCTGCCCCTTTATTGATTCAAGATATTTATTCTTGGACAAGACAGGGAATCGGTGGTTTACAGAGTGTGGTTCTATACGCTTTACCGGAATTAGATGGAGCAATTGATACGATTCCTCTGGGGGGATTAGTGGGGGAAACTATCTATTTAATCCCCGAAAGATTACAGCGTTTAACTGGACGTTTAAACAGTTGGATTAAGTTACATAAAACCCCTCCGCAAGAACGCAAAATAGCCATCATTCTCTATGGATTTCCCCCTGGTTATGGGGCAGTTGGTACGGCAGCTTTATTAAATGTTCCCCGGAGTTTAGTTAAGTTTTTACAAGCTTTACAAGCGCAGGGTTATAATGTGGGAACGATTCCCGAAGACGGGGAAGAAATTATTCAAAAAGTTAAATTTGCCGATGATGAAAATCTCTCTAAACACAATCGTTTATCGATAGAAACTTTAGAAAATTGGCTAGGTTATCTATTAACCTCTCGCATTGAAAAACACTGGAAATCTCTGAAAGATGCGGGAATAAAAACTGTTGGCAACCAGTATCATTTAGGGGGAATTGAGTTAGGTAATATCTGGATTGGAGTCCAGCCACCTTTAGGAATTGCTGGGGATCCGATGCGGTTAATGTTTGAAAAAGATTTAACTCCTCACCCTCAGTATGCAGCCTTTTATCAGTGGTTACAGAAAGATTTTAAGACCGATGCGATCATTCATTTTGGTATGCACGGAACTGTCGAATGGCTGCCCGGTTCACCCCTAGGAAATACTGGTTATTCTTGGTCAGATATTTTATTAGGAGATTTACCGAATTTATATATTTATGCCGCTAATAATCCCTCGGAATCTATCCTAGCTAAACGTCGCGGTTATGGGGTGTTAATTTCCCATAATGTGCCACCCTACGGACGAGCGGGATTATATAAAGAATTGATGATTCTGCGAGATTTGATTGCAGAATTTCGAGAAAATCCTGAGAAAAATTACGCTTTAAGAGATAGTATCCTCCAAAAAATTATTGATACAGGTATCTCTAAAGATTGTCCTTTTCTGGAAGCCGAAAAACAGGGAATAGAATTCACTTTAGAAAATGCCAAATTATTTAGTCGCTATGCACTAACCGATTATTTTGTCAAGGTGTATAATTACCTACAAATCGTTGAACAAAGACTATTTTCTTCAGGTTTACACACCCTAGGAACTGCTCCCAATCAGGAAGAATTAAAAGGTTATCTTGATGCTTATTTTACCGATTTATCTGAGCGAGAATTTCAGCAAATTATCGCTGAAGAAGCAACCAATGAAAAGCTTAAAGAAGGCATTGCTATTAAAAATTTATTAGGACAAAATAGCGAAGAATTAACTAATCTTTTGCGGGGATTAAATGGGGAATATGTACCCCCAGCACCGGGGGGTGATTTACTCCGGGATGGTGCGGGAGTTTTGCCCACAGGACGCAATATACACGCTTTAGACCCCTACCGGATGCCTTCCCCAGCAGCCTACACGCGCGGACGAGAAATCGCCAAAAAACTGCTAGAACAAAACTTAACCGAAAAAGGAAAATATCCCGAAACTGTAGCGGTTTTACTCTGGGGATTAGATGTGATTAAAACTAAGGGTGAGTCCTTGGGTATTCTCTTAGAATTAGTCGGTGCGGAACCGGTGAAAGAGGGAACAGGAAGAATTGTCAGGTATGAATTAAAACCTCTAGGGGAAATTGGACACCCGCGCATCGATATTCTGGCTAATTTATCGGGAATTTTTCGGGATACTTTTATCAATATTATCGAGTTATTGGATGATTTAATGCAGCGGGCAGCCGAGATAGAAGAATCGGAAAATGATAATTATATCCGTAAGCACTATTTAGCCTTAAAAAGTCAAGGAATTGACAATGCCAGCGCTCGTTTATTTTCCAATCCTGCTGGGGATTTTGGCTCTTTAGTTAATGACCAAGTAGTGGAGGGAAATTGGGACAATGACAACGAATTAGCGAAAACTTGGGAAAAGCGTAATGTTTTTAGTTATGGTCGTCAAGATAAGGGACAAGCGCGACCAGAAGTGCTACAACAGTTATTAAAAACCAGTGAAAGTATTATCCAAGAAATTGACTCGGTAGAATACGGTTTAACCGATATTCAGGAATACTACGGCAACACGGGAGGATTAAAATTAGCCGCAGAAAAACAAAGCGGTAAACGGGTAATGACAAGTTTTGTCGAGAGTTTTTCCAATGATACAACTCCCCGCAAATTAGAGGAGGTTTTGCGCTTAGAATACCGCAGTAAATTACTCAATCCTAAATGGGCCAATGCCATGGTTAATCAAGGTTCCGGTGGGGCCTACGAAATCTCCCAAAGAATGACCGCTTTAATTGGTTGGGGCGGTACGGCTAATTTTAGTGACGATTGGGTGTATGATCAGGCAGCCGATACCTACGCTTTTGATACAGAAATGGCGGAAAAATTGCGTCAAGCTAATCCCGAAGCTTTCCGTAATATTGTCGGTAGAATGTTAGAAGCACAGGGTCGCGGTTTTTGGCAAGCAGACCCCGACAAATTAGAGAAATTACAGGAATTATATCAATTGACCGATGAAAAATTAGAAGGGGTTACTTAGGTTTTTCAGGCTGCATCTCATGTTTGTAAATCTACCAAGTTGGGATTTTTACGGGGACACTCTCGGCTAAAATCGGTCATTACTTCCGATTTTATCACTCAATCCAAGCCTTTGGGGGGTAGAACCCCCCAAACCCCGGAGCGCATTAGTTTTTCGGTGGGATGCTTACAGGCAGCTGCTGACACATTTGTCATCATTTAAGAGTCACTGATAATTGCTGATTGTCGGTATTTCTGCAAATGTGAGATGCACCCGGGTTTTCATCGCAACAGGGAATCCTTGTGATAATCTGATTTTCCTCCTGTTTTACTCAGCAGACGGATATTTTCAATCAGGATTGATTTTTCTAACGCTTTGGCCATATCGTATAAAGTCAAGGCTGCCACAGATACTGCCGTTAAAGCTTCCATTTCTACCCCAGTTTCCGATTTTGTCACCACTTCTGCCCGAATTTCGTAGCCGGGTAACTCTGCTTTCGGGATAATCTGAACATTGATTTTTTGCAGGGGTAAGGGATGGCAAAGGGGAATTAAACAGGAAGTTTGTTTGGCCGCCATAATTCCTGCTAGTCTGGCCGTCCCTAAAACGTCACCTTTAGGCGCATTTCCCTGTTCTATGGCTTCAAAAGTCGTTTTTAGCATTCTCACTTGTCCTAGGGCGATAGCAGTGCGTTTAGTGGGCATTTTCTCCGATACATCCACCATCTGGGCTTCGCCTTGGCTGTCGAGATGAGATAATTTTTCTTTACCCTCTTGCGTCATTGAATGAACCTGTGCTATAGTAGTTTACTGTTGAGAAAAACAAGGGCTTGTAGCTTAGTGGATTAGAGCGTGTGGCTACGGACCACAAGGTCGGGAGTTCGAGTCTCTCCAAGCCCGTTAGATACAATGGCATATACTACAGGAATTAGGGACCTATGGTTCCTAATTCCTTTGGTTTTTTGCCCCATCTCCCCATCTTCCCACTTTCCTATACTTTTTAAACAGGATTTAGTATCATCAGCCAGTTTTGCTGGATTATTTTTTACCCTCAAACAGTGAAAGAAACTAAACTTTTAGGATTGTATAATATGAATTCTCCTGCACCTGTGCCGACACCCTTTCAAGTTGCTTTAGAGCGTTACCAGAATGCTCTAAATTATTTAGATAGGGCTTGCTGAAAAAGTCGCTCAAAGAATTATGCTATTGAGTGCCAATAATTTGTCGTTCAAATGATAAGTTTTACTTGAGTAAAATAACTTTTAAC
>NZ_JADBTF010000465.1:0-7247 GCF_020246295.1 Microcystis sp. M090S1
CGACTCAACTGCAACAACAGGCGTTAGATTTATTGGGAGTTTCCTTGATTTGTACCCAGTAACGGGGTGCTGGAAATTCTCTTAATCCCTCCTACAGCATAGGTTATGGCCTTTTGTCAACGGGGAAGTCCAGTGATAACTGATCACTGATAACTGATAACTGGTAACTGACAACTGATCACTGATAACTGATCACTGAAAAAGGTGGGAATTACCCACCTTAAACTTGATTTTTGCCGAATTTTTCTAGCGACTGCTACGATCTTGATCCAAGACGCTGACGGGGAAATTATTATAACTAACGTGATGTTTGCTAGTTTTCTGAATTTCTTCTTTGATTTGATCTAGATCAACATAGCGATCGGCTACATTAATTAAACTATCACTGGTCATCGATCGCAAACTAACCACTTCCACTCGCGCACCACGGTAACTGACGGAATCGGCAGCATAGGCCAAATCCCCATCACCACTGACAATGACTGCGGTATCATAGGAACCCACTAGCGCCATTAAATCCACGGCAATTTCCACGTCAAGATTGGCTTTTTTGGAACCATCGGGCAATTGTACTAGATCTTTAGCGATGACTCGATAACCGTTGCGACGCATCCAGAGGAGAAATCCCTGCTGTTTTTCGTTAGTGCGATCGACTCCAGTATAAAAGAAGGCGCGCAAGAGACGAGAACCAGCAGTTAAACGACAAAGTAATTTGGTGTAGTCAATTTCGATACCTAATTGCAGAGCCGCATAAAATAAATTGGAACCATCGATGAAAATCGCCACACGACCGCGATTTTCTAGCACTTGTTCGGGGGTGAAGACTGGGGCCGTGTCATAATCATCAAACATTTTATTTTTCCTCGTTTGTTAAAAGTTTAGTGTTCAGTGTTTGCCAGTTGTATCCGAAAGGACAACAGACCTTAAAAAATAGAGTTATTAAAAAATTCCTTTAGGAATCGTTTAACGGCAGTTCTAGTTTAGAAAAGATCGGTTCAGGTGTTCCTAGTTGTGGATTTGTGGGTAATCCCCATTGACAGTGTTGGGAAAAAGAGACACGATCAGGGGAGTTTTCTCCGTCCTCCGACCTGAAAGTATTAAAATCAATAACAAAACCTAGTTGTTGATAAATTTTACTGCTTAAGGTCGGTATTATCGGTGAAAGTAGGTAGGCACAGAGTCTTACGGATTCCAAAACTGCGTAGAGAACCTGTTCTACCGCTGCTTGTTGTTTCTGTTTAAATAAACTCCAGGGCGCACTCTCATCGATAAACTTGTTACTAGCGCGAATTAACGCCAATATTTCCTCACAGGCTTGATTAAATTGTAGCGCATCATACTTCTGTTCAACAATGACCCCTAGATTGATCCCCATATTCTTAAGATGATTTTCGTTCGGGATATCTACGCCAGTCAACTGGGGGGGGATATTTTGGCAGTATTTTTTAACCATGCCTAGGGTGCGATTGAGGAGGTTGCCTAAATCGTTGGCTAAATCCGCGTTAAGAATATTAACAAATCTGGTTTCCTGAAAATCGCCATCCTGTCCTAATTCAATCTCTTTGACGAAATAGTAACGGACGGCATCGGCCCCATAGCGCTCAACCAAATCGAAGGGATCGAGGGTATTACCGAGACTTTTGCCCATTTTCCGCCCGTCTTTGGTCAAAAAGCCATGGCCGAACACTCTTTTGGGCAAGGGTAAACCCGCCGACATTAGCATAGCCGGCCAATAAATGGCATGGAATCTTAATATATCTTTACCGATCAGATGCAGATCGATCGGCCACCATTTGGCCAGGGCATTTTCTAGGGTGGGTTGGTCTTCGGGGTCGAGAAGGGCGGTAACATAGCCAAGAAGGGCATCAAACCAAACGTAGATGGTATGCTGACCATCGTGGGGAATGGGAAACCCCCAAGCGACATTAACCCTAGAGATGGAGAAGTCCTGTAGGCCTTGGTTGACGAAGTTGAGAACCTCATTACGTCGGCTTTCCGGTTGAATAAAATCGGGTTGTTCTCGGTAAAGTTGTTCTAGTTGTGCCTGATACTTAGAGAGACGGAAAAAATAGTTTTCCTCGTCGCGCCATTCGGCGGCCAGATTAGTATGAATGGGACAACAGCCATTATCTAACAGTTCTCTTTTTTCCTTAAATTCTTCACAGGCGACGCAATACCAACCCTGTTGGCGATCGAGATAGATATCGCCCTTTTCCCAGACTCTTTCAAAAAATTCGTTAACAATTGCCTGATGACGGGGGGCAGTGGTGCGACTAAAGCGATCATACTGGATGTGTAGCTTTGCCCAGAGATTGGCAAAACTGGTGGCAATGCGATCGCAGTGTTCCTGGGGATTGAGTCCTTTGGCCGCCGCAGTCCGTTCGATTTTCTGTCCGTGTTCGTCGGTTCCTGTAATTAAGAGGACAGAATTGCCCTGTAACCGCTGCCATCGTGCCATAACATCCGCTACGATCGTCGTGTAAGCACTACCGATGTGAGGGATATCGTTGACATAATAAAGAGGTGTTGTCAAAGCAAATGTTTTTCGCTCATTCAAATCATTCATGAAATTTATTTTTTTAAATAGACGAGGCTGCCCCGAGGCTGATCCGTAGATGATTGGGACATAATCCCTATATTTTATGATCCTCTAATTCTGTTTTATCCTTTAGTTGTGATCTAAGTCAATAAAAACAATCTTAAGGCCGATTTTTTTTTCCATGAAGCTGCTTACCCCCCTATCCACCTCTCGTTTAATTCTTGATACCACGCGCACGAGTCTGTTTACCGTCGGTCAAGAAAATCTACCCAGCCAAGGAGTGGCGATCGTGGTAAGTAACCATCGTAGCTTTTTGGACGCGCCGATCTTAATTCAAGCTTTGGGCAAAACTCTCCCGATCGCCTGTCATCACTACATGGGAAAAACGCCGCTTTTGCGGGAATTAATCGGAGAATTGGGCTGTTTTCCCTTTGATACCCCTGAAAAACGCCACCGGACTTTTTTTCGGCAAGCAACGGATTTTTTACAGTCCGGACGATGGATCGGTTTATTTCCAGAAGGTGGATCGCCGATGTTAAATTTGACTCCTCCTCGTCAAATTAGCCGTTTTCAAAGCGGATTTGCCCATTTAGCCCTACGTTGTCCCGTGGAGAATTTATCTGTCTTACCTGTGGCTATTCTCTCCGAGTCGGAAACTGCTATTAGTCCTTTTCCCGTGCGTTTGCTACGCTGGTTAGATACCACGGAACCTTTATTCGATCAAGATGGTTGGCATCCCGTTGTCTTTTATCATCGTGTCAAGGTGGCGATCGGTCGTCCCTACCGAATTACTGAGAGCGATCGCTCAGATTATCAAGGTAAACAAGGAAAAAAAGCCCTTAATCGTTTAATTGGTCATTGCCAGTCGGAAATTGGCGATTTATTGCTGAAGGGCTAACGAATTCAGGAGGCAGGAGGCAGGAGATAGGGTTTTAGGGTTTTGGGGTTTTGGGGTTTTAGGGTGTTAGGGTTTTAGGGTGTTAGGGTTTTAGGGTGTTAGGGTGTTAGGGATTTAGGGTTTTAGGGAAATTTCAGCTAAATGCCCACTTCCCCACTTCCCCACTTCCCCACTTCCCCACACTTCCCCACTTCCCCACTTCCCACTTCCCACTTCCCCACTTCCCCACTTCCCCACTCCCCACTTCCCCATCACCCCATCTCCCCCCGCAACGCGCACGCAGTGACCACCCCATCTTCCCACTTCATAATTCATAATTTATAATTCATAATTCCCTCTCCCTTTCCTCACCCCATTATGGAAAAATTAACTAATCTCGATCGCATTGCTGAAGAAATTTTAGGTTTAATTCCAACAGAAACGGTTATCATTGCCGAATTTGACGGTGATAGTATTTATTATCGCGCGGGTGCGGGTAAAAACACCGGGGCAATTGTCGGCAAAAGGGGTGATATTGCCACGTCCGGATTGTGTGCGGTGGTTTACCAGGATAGTTGTCCGGTGGTGGTGGGACAAACTCTAGGAGATAATCGCATTCGTCAGGATATAGCCGTCGCTTTGGGGATAAAAACGGCTTTAGCTGTGCCAATTAGGGTTAATAATCAGTTATTTGGTGCAGTAATGCTTTTAAACCGTCTCGATGGTCAGGAATTGACCGATCGAGATAGTTTATTAGTGGAGGAATATCTTTGTTCTTGGCCAGATTTTTAGTAAAAGCGATTTTTGATCAGATTGGCATTCACGAATAAAGCGTTACAGTAAATTAGTCCTTCATAGGGATAGGGAGACCAATAGGATAAATCGTATAGACCATTAAAACGAAAGCCTTTTTGATACAATTGGTCGTAAATTTTTGTAAAAAATGTATGGCGAAAATCGGAGGGACGAAACCCAACTTCTGAAAGAATCATGGCAATTTTTCTTTCTTCTAGAAAATTGGTTGCTCCAGCTAAAACCTGTAGCTCATAACCCTCTGTGTCCATTTTAAGCAGGTCTATTCTATCTATCCCCTGAGCTTGACAAAAATTATCTAAGCTATCAATTGTAATTGCTTCTGTTTTGTCGGTGGATTGGCCTTGATTCTCGTCTATAGGCCGGTTTAAGGCCTCGGTGAGAGAGTTTTGTTGAGAATTAGAGTTTAAGATAATTGTTTTTTCTGAAGGTTGCTCGCCGAAAGCGATCGGAAAACAGCGAATTCGCTGATTATTAGCAAATTTTTGAGATAATTGGGCAAAAGTTTCCTTGATTGGCTCGAAACAAAGAATATCAGCTTGAGGAAATTTTTGATGAAAGTAACTACCTGTTTGTCCAATATTAGCCCCGACATCAAAAATAATCCTTGGTTGCTGGTGTTGACAAATTCTTTCTATATCTGAGGCCACATCCCAACCAGCAGGGAAGGAATCGGGGGAAACTTTCTTGTAAGTCTCAAGACTCAATTCATGAATCAAATTTTTCAGCCGGCTTTTAATGCTCATAATTGTTTTGTAAATTAGGAGGGTAATTGATACAGTCAATATAGCAATCCAAGTGACAAGTAACTAGAGTAAAAAAAGCCACTTTAATTATCCTCTATCCCTGCAACTGTTACTCAGAGATGAGGGATAGAAGCGGTTGGGTAATCCAGTTGAATGCTACGGCGATTTGATGGTTGAGGGTGGGCAGACGGTAGAGATAGACTAAGCGACGGGTAAGATGGGCAAGGGGACCGGCTAATTCTAGTCCTAAACCGCTAATGGTAGCTTCATCGACTCCGAGGGTCAACATTTCGCCTAAAGGTTGATAACGGAAGGGTAAAGCCGGTTTATCGTGGAAACTCGCCCAAATATTCCAAGCGCAGTAGTCGGACTGTTGAAGGGCCACTTGGGCTGTGGCAGCATAGGGTTTATCGTCTTGATCGCGACTATCGGCCGCATCGCCGATCGCGTAGATGCTGGGGTTTTCGACAGTTTGTAAATATTGATTAACTTTTAGTAATTTGCGCTCATTATGTGCTAGAGGCAAATTAGCGAGCAGTGGGGAGGCGATCGGACTAACGGTCCAGAGAACTAGATCAACGGGTATCTTGTCTATCTGTCCTTTGTAGTCGAGGGAGAGGCGATCAGCTTGGATGTCGGCGACGGTGGTTTCTAGGTCTAACCAAACCAGACGTTTTTCTAGGGCTTTTTTGGCGGTTTCGCGGTTAAATTGGGGTGAAAGGGCAATTATATCGCTATTTCTTTCGATCAGACGAATTCTTCCTCTTTCTCCGAGGCGATCAGCCAGCTTACAGGCTAATTCTACGCCGCTATAACCGCCCCCGATAATGGCGACCCGAATTTTATCGCGCTCGGATTGTTCTAGGGTTTTGAGTCGATCCCGAAGACGATAGGCATCCTCGAGACTACGAAAGGGGATAGCGTGGGTTTTGGCCCCGGGTAGGAAGTCAAGGGAGGATTGACCACCGAGGGCGATCACGAGGCGGTCATAGCATATATCGTTTTGATTGTCAAGGGTTATTTTATGATTATTAACATCGATCGCCGTGACGGTTCCCTGTTGGAAGTCAACGGGGGTATTGGCGAGCAATTCGCTGAAAGGGGGAGCTATTTCCCAGGATTGCAGTTCTGAGGTGACTAATTCGTAGAGAAGGGGAGAAAATAAAAAGCGATCGTTTTTATCAATTAAGGTAATTTGGGGGGGGTGTTGATCGGTCCAAGGCAATTGACTCAAACGTAAAGCAGTATAGAGTCCACCAAAACCACCACCGAGAATACAAATTTTTGGTCTTGAGTCAGTCATATCGATCGCTGAGGGTTTTGTTTCTTATTTTGACACTCCCTGCCGTAAAATGGACGGGGAACCTTAAACCCAAATTTTCGGTAAAGCGAGGAAAGAAAAATGTTTTTATTCATCTACTCAGCCAAATCGTCAGCAAAGCCATAATTGTAGCCAGAAAAAGGATATGATTCATCCAATCGTCGAAAGACCAATTTTTAAACATAATCACTATTAGCGTAGAAAACTTTTAAACCTACATCCAATCCTACACATCTTTTAGTCGGTTCTAGCGGTTTTGCATCTTCCCGAATATCAACGCTTAGACAGAATTGGACATAATAAACATTTGAACGATTATTTTTCTGAAACTTAGGATAATCATTGTTTATCGACCTCAAACAACTACTTATATGCTAACCTATACAGCAGAGATTGTCAAGATTTAAGTCGTGCTTCGCTGTTTTATATTGGTTGGGGTTTCATCTCGTTAAAAGCGAGAGTCTTCACCCCGACATTTGAGATAAAATTAAGATTAGAGCCTATTAGAGAGGAAAAACCTAACCAGAAGAATTTTTAGGTGAATCCTAATTGCGATGGGAGTCTTTGGGAATAACATCCAAACCGAGGAGAACCTTTTGAGTATTGGACATATCGCCGATAATTCTTTGTAGGGGTGGGGGAAGTTGTTTGACTAAAGTAGGAGTTACGAGAATTTTATCCTGTTCCGCTAATTGGGGCTGTTCGAGAACATCAATTATTTCTACTGTATAAAGATCGGATAACTCCTCGCGACAGATACGAAAAATATTGGCGATCGCCCTCTGGGATTTACTTGAATCGCCCATAATGTAGAGTTTGAGAAGATATTGACTCATCGAAAATTTGGGTCTGAAACCCCGTCGTTCTACGACGGCTTTACTGTTAAATATTAGCACATTTACGAAATATATGCTAGTGTGAAAGGACATGGAAAAAGCCTATTCGTTTCGA
>NZ_JADBTF010000466.1:0-11083 GCF_020246295.1 Microcystis sp. M090S1
CTATAACACAGATGATGATATCTGTGTGTGGCTTTATAGTCCAGACAATCAAATTTTACAAGGAACAAAATTGCCAGAAGACGGAAAGTATTTGCTGCAAATTGCTGCCCCCAAAGGCTCTAAAACTTTTAAGATAGATATAAGTTTAGGAACGCTCGCTTCTTCCCCGACACCGACACCAAGACTCTCTCCATCTCCCTCACCTTCCCATGATCTCACACAAGATGAAGCAGCAAAACTTGTTAAACGTTGGTATGAAGTTAAAAGACAGGCTTTCGGTTCTTCTTTTGATGACAGCTTAGTAAAGCAATACGCCACCGGAGAACTTTATTCTAATACCTTAGAAAAATGTAATGATGGAATCTGTGGGGGGACAGTGGGTTGGCTGCGCTCTCAAGGCTGTTATTATACTTATGATTTTTCCAATATTAATCGGATAGTCTCTTTTGATCCTTCAGGTTCGTCACCTTCAATAACAGTCAATGTAACGGAACAACTTACACTCCATGGTCCCAGAAGTGCTGGATGTGGAACCCCAACCCAGACTTATCAAAAAAATGTTACCTATTGGTTTAAAAAAGAGAGTGAAAATTGGAAAATTTCCAATCGAAATTGAGCAAGAACAAGCAATTTAACCAGCTTATAGCCAAGCGATTAAACAATTAATTAAACGAGATTTACATCCTCAAGCGTGGAAAGAAAAACCTTTTAATCCTATCCAAAACTTTTTAGGTCAATCTCTCCCGGTTAACACTCAATTTTATGCTAAAATGGGCTGGACATTTAATAATCGAAATGATGCGGCTATTATCGTCAGTCCTGATAACAAAGCTCATTATATTTTAGTTGTCTTTGGAGAGGAAAAAAAGTTTTATCAAGATAAAGAGTTTTTCCCAATTCTTTCACGACAAGTTTATAACCAAATGCTTAAAAAATGACTTAAGAAAAGACTAAAATAGGAGATAATTCGGGAGAATAAGCAGGTAAATACGCCAATTAAGTTGCAAAGGGCAGTTCAAATGATTCCGGTTCTGATGGAGTTGCCGCCGAGATTCTATACATCTGTACTGAATAAAAAAAGTGCAGGACTTTTAGGATATTTTACCTTTTTCCTATCGGCATTTCAGGCTTTTTCAGCATACCCTACTTAACTTTTCGCAATCCTTTAGAAAGATAGGCAACGAAAAAAGCTAACACTCCTGTCATCCCTACCTCAAAATAATTGGCCATGAGAATAGCGGTAAAAAAAAGGAGCAAGATAATTAATATAGTCCGCTTTTGTTCAGATAATTTCATCTCTAATTGCCTCTAATTCGGTTTTAATACTTAATGGTTGATAACCTAAAGAAAAAGCAAGAGAACTATCAAAAGAAACATCCTGCGGACGCGGCGCAATCATGGGAACATCGCACTGTAAACAGGGTTTTATTTGTTCTCTGGGAATGTTAAAAACTGCCGCCATTAGTAAACCAAATTGATAACGAGAAACTCTTTCTTTCCCCCCCAGATGAATAATCCCTTGCACTTTTTCTAATGCCAAAAGTAACCCATTCACCGCACTATTAACCCCAACAGCAGTACGATATTCATCAGTAAATAGAGATAATTCTTTTCCCTCTTGGAGGGTTTTTAAAAAGGGTTGCAGAAAACTATTAGCGGTGGGAGAAGGGGAACCAAACATCAAAGGCATTCGACAAATAGCCGCCCGAGGATATATTGCTAAAATACCCTTTTCCGCCGCTACTTTTTGCTCACCATAGACACTGACGGGAGAAACGGGATCATGTTCGGAATAGGGGGCATTTTTACCATCAAAAACCAAATCGGTAGAGGTAAAAACTAGCGGTATTTGATATTGACTACACAAACGGGCAATTTCTAGAGAAGCTGTCAGATTAATTGCCTCGGATGCTTGGGGAAATTCTTGACAGAGATTCGGTTTTGATTGGGCAGCCGCATGAATTACTGCGTCGGGTTTAATCTGTTGAAAAAGTTCTTTAACTGCGGCTAAGTCTGTTAAGTTAATTTTAATTAAATTCGGGTCATTACTATTGACATTGTGATTAAAATATGTACCAAAACTTGCCCAAGATGAGCGAGTTTTTTGGTAAATATGCCAACCTAAAAACCCACTAACTCCAGTGATTAACAGCGTTTTCATAGTTTAGAGATTAAATCCTTTTTCGTAGACTAAAAACTGCACCTGTGGTTCCAACGGTTCACTAACTAAACCAATTCCTGCAAATCCCCATCGCTGCATCAGTCCCTTTAATTGTGTTCCTGAGAGAGTTTCCACAGAAAAATTATTGGCTAAATCCTGAGCATGGGTATTGATATAACTTAAAGCATCGTAGGATTCTTTAAACAGAAGCAGATAACTGGCCGGAGTTTCGCTTTCACCTTTTCTCAGACGCGCCACTAGGTATTGTCCGTCTTGTTTTGACCTGAGTAAATAATGCGTAGTTGCTAACATAGTTGGTTAAGTGGGTGGGTGGAATTAAATATAAGATGAACGTAGGTTGGGTTGAAGCATGAAACCCTACGCCTGCATGGGTTACGCTACCGCTAACCCATCCTACAAATAATTGTGCCTCCCTACTTAAGTAAAAAGTGAAAAGGAAAAAAGGGGTTGGGGGTTAGGGGTTGGGTTTTAGGGTTTTAGGGTTTTGGGGTTTTGGGGTTTTAGTTGAAATTTCCCCCATCTCCCCCCGCAACGCGCACGCAGTGGTCTCCCCCCGCAACGCGCACGCAGTGGTCTCCCCATCTCCCCACTGATAACTGATTACTGTTTACTGATAACTGATAAAATTTCCCCATTTCCCCTACTTTAAATCCTCCAATTTAATCCTAGGATCTACAGCTTTGAGAAGTAAATCAGCCAGGAGATTACCGATAATCAACATAGTAGCACCCATCATTAAACTGCCCATAACTAAATATAAATCTTTAGCCGTCACAGCTTGCAGAATTAAACGACCTAATCCGGGCCAGTTAAAGAAAAATTCGGCGATAAATGCCCCACTTAACAAACTGGAAAATTCAAAGCCCAAAAGAGTTATCAGAGGATTAATAGCATTGCGTAAAGCGTGGACATAGATAACTTTATTTTCTGGTAAACCTTTCGCCCTTGCGGTTTGAATATAATCCTGTCGAAGAACATCTAACAATTGTCCCCGCATCAATCTTTGTAATCCGGCAAAACTGGTAACTGTCAGGGCAATAGTTGGTAAAATCATGTGCCAAGCGATATCTAAAACTTTACCGATAGGGGAATATTCCGAATAGTTAATACTGGTCATATCACCCACCGGTAAAAGCGGCGAGACATTTTGGGCGAGAATTAGCAGTAAAAGGGCAGTGATAAAACTGGGGAAACCTTGACCAAGATAACTGATAACTCGGAAAAATTTATCGATAAATTGGTTTTGTTTGACGGCGCTGAGAATGCCCAAGGGAATCGCAATCGCCCAGGTTAAAATGATGGAAGTCAAAGACATTAATAACGTCGCTGGAATTCTCTCTAATAATAGGGAAGACACGGGACGAAAATAGGTAAAACTCAGACCAAAATTAAACTGAGTTACCACTTGCCACAACCATTTAAAATACTGGACAATCGGCGGGTCTTTTAAACCAAAAAGGGCAATATATTGTTCTTTAGTTTCCTGACTAATCTTGGGATTAAGGTCAAGCAAAGCCAGAAAACCGCCGGGGGTTAATTGGATAATAGCGAAACTCAAAGCCGAGGCCAACAACAGGGTTAATAAACCCTGGAGAACACGCTTGACAATATATAAAAAAGTTTCGCTAGTTAGGAGAGATTGTAACCCATTAGCACTCGATCGAGCGGTTGCATCCTTATAATTATCATCGGTCGCCGTCATAAGTAATCGTGCCAAGTTAATTTCCTAGTGGGGACTCCAATTCAGGAGTCAGGAGACAAATAGTCGCGCAGAATTAATTGCCATTTTTGAGATAGGCACTCTTGCAAGAGTGTTAGCGAAATGTGTAATTAATTCTGCTTAGCTACTTAAAAAAACCCTAATAATCGATGAGGGTAATAATCGGTAAATCGGGTAATTTTTCCCGACCACCAAGGTCGATTAACTCGATGATAAAAGCAAATCCTAACACCTCACAACCAATTTTTTCTAATAAACCGGCCGTCGCTTTCGCCGTCCCTCCCGTCGCGATTAAATCATCGACAATTAAGACTTTATGATGGGATGCCACCGCGTCTTGATGAATTTCGAGGCTATCGCTTCCGTATTCCAAATCATACTCGATACTATGAACGGCGGCGGGTAATTTGCCCGGTTTCCGGACAGGAATAAATCCCGCTTCTAATTGGTATGCTAAAGGAACACCAAAGAGAAAACCCCTGGATTCCATACCGACAATGTAATCGGGGGATAAACCGTAATCGCGACACTTTGCCGTTAGGGTATCGATCGTGTAACGTAATCCTTGGGGATGATTGAGTAGGGTAGTAATATCGCGGAAGACAATACCCGGTTTGGGAAAGTCGGGAATATCGCGAATCAGTGATTTCAGATCCATTCGGTTTCCGTGTCTCGTAAAATGGGGGACAGCTATCTATACAATACAATTTACAATACCCTGACTCGATCGCCCTTGTGTTTTAGTTCTCCTATATCATGACCTCTACTAGCCTAACGCCCGAATCTACAACATCAGCCCCAGAAAAACCGGTTATTTTAAGCGTTTTACCCGATTTTCCGATTGCAAGTCAGCAATGCGCCCTACATCTCCAACAGCATATCGATTTAATGCTGTTAGCGTTGGAATCCTTAGAAGTCGGTGCCGGGGAGGCCCTGTTAGCCCTCTGTAAAGAACTAGGACTCGATAAAATTATCAAAAACCGGATTATTTTCTGGCGCTTACGCTGTACTAATCCGTGGCGAATTTCCTACACCCTCGACCGTCTGACCCTTGACCAAGCAAAAGCTTTAGTTATCATTGCCAGTTACCGGGCCAAACCCCTAGCTATATCCATCCGACAATTACTGTTAGCGCGGCAACAGATGGAATCAAAGGGTTTACCCGTGGATAATAATTTTCTTTTATCAGAATACCTAGAAAGATTTCGCTCCAATTTTCGCAGTCGCATGAACCCCCGCCGGGCCAAAGTATCGGTTTATCTAGCCGATGAAAATGCTTTAAATGAACTGGCTTTATCCCTCCTCGATCAGTTATTATTTTGTACTGGTACGACGGGAATGCAGCGGTTTTGGATTAGTTTATTTGATGGGGAGATAGTGTAAAAATGAGAAGACAGTATAGCCTGCCCAATTGTACCCTGATTCTCGATGGTTTCGGCGATGATTTCGCCCCAGCTAACCCCGGTGATAGCCGACCTTTGCTCTCAATTTTGACTAACGTAGAATGTCGGTTAATCGGGGCCAATAAAGTCCTGCAAGGTGGTCGGGTTTTCTTGGAAAATTTGGTACAAGCGGTCAGTCAGTATGCCCAAGAATTTTTGAGTGGTGTTCGTCATCCCCAAGACCCCGTACAGGAACCAGATCATGTGTACCTAGAAAAGATTGACCAGAATCTCCATCGTCTGGTCTGGTATCCATCAACGGACTTGAATATCCCGGAAAGTCCGGTGAAGATAGAAATCAGTACCGTGCAGTTATTCGATTTAATAGAAGCGATTGACCAATTTTTTGCCGATACTCGCACTTTACCTGACCTAACCCTGAAATTACAGCCAGTTTCCCGTCGCTACCATAAGGTCAATGAATCGGTGGCTGGTCGAACAGTACCTTTTTTGGCAGGATTAGGCAGTCTTGTCGCTTGCGCCCTACTTTTCTATCTGTCACCCGTCCCCCAAGTCCGTAAACCCGAAAATCCCCCCATTCCCGCCGCTTCTCCCAGTCCCACCGTCCCCACTAATCCTGTCCCCCCTCCTAGATAAAATTAGTCCCTTGCGCTTTTCCCAACACCCCACACCCCACACCCCACACCCTTCTCCCCCACCCTGTCCCAGTTTTTAGAAAAAGTAACCGAGAAAAACCAGATCTTTTTTGCACAAGTTAGAAAAATTGTGTTATGCTGGTAAATCTGTGAAGGTTTTTCGATAGGGAGTATTGAAAAAAAAATGACCAAACTGGGAACCCATTTGATTGTCGATGCTTGGCAAGTACCTGCTGACCTCCTCAACGATCCCGAGCGCATTCGTCGCGCTATCCTCGATGGAATTACGGCAGGAGAAGCAACGCTGATCGATTTGTGTGTCCACCAGTTCAGTCCCCACGGAGTTACCGCGACGGCGACTTTAGCTGAATCTCATATCGCGATCCACACCTGGCCTGAACACGGCTATTTCGCCGCCGATTTATTCTTCTGTGGTGCGGGTAAACCCGTGGTTGCCATGGAAATTTTGACCAAATCCCTGCAAGCAGGTGAGATTAAAGTGCGGGAACTAACCAGAGGATTCCCCAGTACTGCGGGAGTTTATGAAAGCAAAAAGGAAGAACCCCTTAAGTCTTCCCTGGTTATGGCCTAATTTCTAGGGACTGCCTCGATAATAAGTTATCATCACTGGCGATCGCCTAAACTGAAATCGTGATCAGGATAACCTTTGTTTTTATCCTCGCCCTCTTTCCCTCTCTCGTTAGTCTCTGGTTGATTAACCGATCCCAACAGAGATTAAGCAACCGTTTGAGAGGGATTCGCCATCGTCACGAATACAGCACGGTGATTGCCAGTGATTTTTTGTCAATCCCTCCAGGGACAGAAAATAAACCGGCCTTGATCGGTGATCTTAGTTGTCGTTTTAATGCCTATTCTCCCCATTTGCGTTGTGCGGTTAATCCCACCGGTCCCTGTGAAGGTTGTCGGCAGTACGAAGCTAAAACTGGCACAGTATAAGCGGCTTGAGCTTCCAAAAAGTTCCCTATTTGCTATCCTTAAAAATTATCGCTATCGCAATTGAGGAGTGTGGGAATAATGGCGTTCAAACGAAATTTGACCCTCTTAATCATCGGATTAGGATTAACTTGTTTACCCGTATATCCGGCCCAAGCTAACCAAATCAGCACCGTCACCCCGAATACCGCAGCCAATCAAACTCTCGCTACCCATCTGGTCCTGAAACTGAAAGAGAGAAAAGTTTACATTTATCAAGATAGTAAAGTTTTAGCACAATTTACCGTCGCCGTCGGCAAAAAAGGCTGGGAAACCCCCACCGGTAAATTTGAGGTGCGGGAATTAGTTCGCAATCCCGTCTGGAAAAGTCCCTGGACAGGAAAAGTCAGCACCCCCGGTCCCAATAGTCCCCTAGGGGAAAGATGGATCGGTTTTTGGAGTGACGGCAAAAATTCCATCGGTTTTCATGGCACCCCCGCAGAAAATTCCCTCGGTAGCGCCGCTTCCCATGGTTGTGTGCGGATGCGGAATCGGGATGTGAAAGTGTTGTTTGATTTAGTCCGCATGGGAACCCCCGTCATCGTTCAACCTTAATTCCGGCAGGTATTTTTTTAAGATAGGCAGGTCTTCCGGACGATCAATATCGGCTAATTTAGGCAGATAAGCGGTTTTTAAAGCCAGTTTAGCGGCGATTGTCTGGGTTTTTGCCAAGACTTCCCCCGTCCCCCAGGGAATACCGTCAAAAAGCTCTGGAAAGACCTGTTTTAAAGCAATTAGGTAGTATCCTCCATCTAACGCCGGCCCTAAAACCATATCGTGGGTTTTTAGGGCCTCAAAGGCTACTAAAATCTCTTTTTCCCCGATTTCTGGACAATCTGTGCCAATAATAGCGATCGCTGTCATCCCTTGAGCAAAACCATCGGCAAAAGCATTTTGCATCTTTTCTCCTAAGTCTTTTCCCCGTTGAGAATGATAGCAATAATGCACACCTAACCAAGTACGCATTTTTTCCTCGCTGCCGCCATGGTAGCAAATGATCAGAGAGAGAAAATTCCTCAAACCCGCTAATTTACCGAGAGTATATTCGGCCAGTTTGCGGTGTAATTCTTCGGCTCCCTCGGCTGCCAAAGCTGGAATCATACGGGTTTTTACTTTCCCCAATTCTGGATAACGGGTAAAAATAATTAGTTGTTGTCTCCAGTCCACGAGTGATTGCGACGATGATATTAATTATTAGTTTGAGCCTACTGTCAATAGAAGGCAGGAAAGCCAATAAAACAGGCTTTATTGGCTTAGTATAGATTATTTTAGTTGGTTATCTAATTCTGTGTTGGGTTTCGTTCCTCAACCCAACCTACAAGAGGGGCGATCGCTTGATTGAGTCGAAACCTTTTTCCTAGCGGCATTTCAGACTTTTTCAGCCAACCCTGATTAGCTAGGGACTAGGTTTTTTGGGTGAGTTTAAACAGGATAAACCAGCATCTTTAGCCGTAGGATACTTGATTGGGACAAAAGCAAAATCTGAACTTGGTGTCCGACACTCCACAATGTGAACAAATTCTACGGAGGGATTTTGGGGATCGCCATTTTCATCAAGTTTCTTGCGATCGCCATTTTCATCGAATTGAATTGTCCCAGTTGCACCTTTAGTGACAAGAAAATCAAGAGACTTTAATTGTTCAAGGATATTAATTCGTGTGGGAGTATTTGCCTTTTCTAGAGCTTTTGTTAGAGCAAGAGTTGCATCATAGGATAGGGCCGTTATTGCATTAACAGAAGTTGTAGTCCATAAAATTTTGGCATCCTTAAGAAAATCCTGGTTAGGACTGGTTAAAGAATCCCAAGGAACCGTAATAACAAACTTTTGAAAAGGTTGTAGGTTGTTAATTTGTTCTAAGGTACGAGAACTACGAAGCCCCCATGATCCGATAACCCAATTTTGACTATTATTAAGTTTTATAAGTCTAATTGCATCGCCTTGAGCATCGCCAATTGCTTTTGGGAATAGTACAAGCCCTATTTCTTCTGTTATTTTTCCTTGTCTTTTTCGTAACTCTTGGATGGCTTCTTCTGCCTTAAAATTATTTCCGAGATCAAATTCATCTAATTTTACTACAGTTCCAGAGAATGGAGGGCGTGTAAAAATAGTTTTAAAACTATTAAAAAAAGATTCACTAAATGGACTTCCTTCACTATAAAAGCCCACCACTTTTTTAATAGACTTTTCTTGTAAAAATTTTGCAATGGCAGGAGATTGTTGCTCGACGGAAAAAACAGTTCGCAGGAAATTTTTTCTGGGGTATTTAGTAAGCTCGCTAGTCGTTGATCCGGGAGAAATCAAAACTAAATTATTTTGATTATAAATATCCACCGTTGCTAGAGTCATTTCACTGGGATAGTGACCAACAACCCCTAAAATTTCAGGACGCTGGGAAAGAGATGATGCTGTCTTTTTGGCTAATAATTCCTTATTTTCATCATTAGTAATGACAACTTTTAATCCCTTACCATTAATCGCTTTTTTGTTGATAAAATCTTGATCTGGAAAATACTTGAGGAATGGATCATTGTCATTTAAAATTCCCAGATTAATTTTTGTTTGTAATTGTGCTACTCCTCGTAACATTTCTTTTGCTCGACTATCATCATCATCATCATTAGAGCTATTTTGATTTTTGGGAGGAATACTAACAGCAACAGCAATGGTGTAATATGGCATTTTATTGGCTTCTAGTAAAGCATTATTTAAGTAAATTAACGTTTCTGGATCTAGCCTATCCTGTTGCCATGCGTCCTTAAATCTTAACAGGGCTTTTTGATAATCACACTGTGCAAAATATTCTGTACCTTTCTTCTTGTTAAACGATTGAGAGTAATTAAGAACTTCTTCTCCTTCACTAATAAAGTCGCCCGTTTGTTTTGGACAATCAGATGGAATTAATGGAGTAATAATATTATGGCGATTAATGGCAATTAAACTTACAACTGCTATTAATGGTATTCCTATCCTAACTGGCAGATTTAATTTGAAATTTTGGGGCTTTAAAGTTTTTATAGAATGCAAAATTTGGGCGATTTTTGCAGAAGGCGAAGTGATTGGTGGAATCGTCGGAGTAATGGGATAAACCTCATTTTGCACTTCTTCTTCAATCACCTGAATATCCTCATCCCTGAGTCCATAGATAATTTGCAGTTTCTTTAAACTCTCTTTATCTTTGTTTTTCAATGGAGTATGATTAGCAGCAGCTATTATTTTCCGAAACGCATTCCTATATTTCTTAATATTGTCTCGTCGCAGTAGCAGTGGGTTAAGAACTTCTGTTTCAATCGTTCTGGCTTCATCTGGTGAGAGATTTAATTGATCTATTGTTGCATCCAAAACTGCCCTATCTGCAGCAGAAAAGTCTTCCTCCTTAAAACAATAATCTTTAATATCCTCATCATTCCACTTTTTAATAATATCCTCAACTATTTTACGATACTTAAATTTAGGATCATTAGCAGCAAGAGGAGATCTGGCCAAATAAATAGTATCCTCTCCTTCAAGAGAAAGATAAAATTTGGGAGTCATTGCCGGGGCAGCTTCCTTTACTCGTTCGCTGGCATACTCATGCAATTCATTAACAGAAATTAATTGATCACCATCCTGATCTGCTGCACCAGTTTCAATTCCTTCAACTAGATATTTTGTATAGATGGACAAATCTTTATCTTCCGACTCAAAAGAATATTCAATTGGACTAGAAGAGGTCAAAATCGCCCTTCCTTTACCTCCTAATTCCTCTTGAATGTTAAATTCCCCTTTGATTGGCATTCCCTGAACCAATGCTCCGCTAAAACAGCAGTCGAGAATAATTATCTGCCTTTGGGAACGACTATCTGTGATGTACTCTTGAAGTTTAGTTGCCGCTAAAGCTGTTGCAAGAGAAAAATTTCCCTTCTGATCACGCCCAGTGTCTCTTGTACTTAGAAAAAATCTAGCCTTTTGATCTTTAAGTCCATGCCCAGAAAAATATAAAAGCACCAAATCATCTTTCTGTCGATTAGCAAATAGAACTCTTGCAAATTAATTATATGTTATAATGATGGGTTAACTAATTTTTCCCAAAAAATTAGTTAACCAGTACATTCGTCCTGAATGAAAACTTGAAGTTTAACTTTTAACTCAAAACTCTTTAGATATGCTTTA
>NZ_JADBTF010000467.1:0-14251 GCF_020246295.1 Microcystis sp. M090S1
GGGGGTTATAAGGGATGGAACCCTTATATAGAAAGGCATTTAGCGATTTTTGTCAATTGTTTTTTATCTAGAGCGAACTAATCAATTAAGTCTCTTGCCAGATAAGGATTTAGTCGATTTATGCCCCCCTATCGAACCATACCAAGTAACGAAGAACCTAGCTTATCTAGTGTGCAAAGCTAGTTTTTGAATATCTTTTTGTCAACTTCAACCCTTAAAGTATATCTTATATTAATTTATGTCCACTTTATATATAGTAGAACAAGGTTCTTCTCTTAAAGTTCAGCACCAACAGTTTCAAATTTTTCAGCAGCAACAACAACTTTTTAAAGTTCCAGTGAACCAAGTTAAAAATATTATTCTTTTTGGTTACTGTCATTTATCCCATGGTGCGGTACAAGCAGCGCTATTCCATAATATTCCTATCACTTATTATTCACCTCAAGGATATTATTTGGGACATTTACAGTCGGAAATACAAGCCAAAATTACTTATTTAACGCAACAAGTTAAACAAGCAGAAAATAGTGATTTTGTTAACACACAAGCTAATGCCATTGTTCGTGCTAAAGTGCATAATTCGAGAATTTTATTGATGCGTCTTCAGCGTCGTCATCCTAATGAGATAGTGAAAACAGCCGTTATCAATCTCAAAAAAATTATCAATAGTTTAAATAGCGCTGAATCTTTAGAATCATTAAGGGGATATGAGGGAAAAGCTGCTAATATTTATTTTCAAGGTTTAAGTTCTTTATTTCAAGGAAATTTTTCCTTTACCAAAAGAACGATGCGTCCTCCAACAGATCCCATCAATAGTTTACTAAGTTTTGGCTACACTCTTTTATTTCAGCATCTTTTTTCGCTTGTACAACTAACTGGATTACATACTCATTTTGGGAATTTGCATACCTGTCGAGAAAATCATCCTGCTTTAGTTTTAGATTTAATGGAAGAATTTCGCGCTCAAATTGTTGATTCTTTAGTCGTTTACTTAGTTAACAAAAATATTTTTTCTCCAGACAACTTTACTAACCCAGATGAACAAGGTGCCGTCTATTTACAGCAAGATTCTCTGAAGAAGTTCCTTAAATATTGGGAAGAAAAACTATCTTTAGAACTTACCCATCCTCAAACTCAACGCCAAGTCAGTTTGCGTAGTTGTTTAGAACTTCAAGTCCAAGAATACATTTCTTGTTTGATGAAAAAGACAGAAAGATATCAACCCATGATTTGGCAAAAATGAAATCGGAAACCCCCTCTTCTTAGAGGGTAGTTTAATGAAATTGGAGTTGAGAGGTTAGCTTTATGACATTTATGCGTCGAGTATTAGTCTTTGCCGATGCCGATAATACCCATATATCTGCTCAAAGTTTTAATCGTAAGATTAATTGGCAAAAAATCCGTGATTATTTAGCCGATCCCCAGGAAGGAAGAGAACTAATTGAAATGGTAATTTATTTGGGTTTACCTCCAGATAAAGAAAGATTTGCTGAACAAAGAAAAACCAAAGAAAAATTTATCTACTGGGCAAAAAGTAACGGGTTTTTAGTTGTTACAAAAGAAGGCAAATCTAAAGGTAATGACTACGAAACCAATGTTGATGTAGTAATGGCGATGGATGCTATTGAATTAGCTTTAGAAATGAAGCCAGATATTGTCGTTTTAGTCACTGGCGATTCTGATTTTGCTTATTTAGCACAAAAACTTAGAAGACGAGGAATGCGAGTTGAAGTCGCTTCTGTCGAACAATCTCTCGGTAACGATTTGAAAAATTCTGCTAATAGTGTTATCGATTTGATAGAGTTATTTGATGATTTTGAAGCCCAAAATGGGACACAAGATTATCATCGTATTGGCAATAACAATGTGTTTGATTAGTTACTTTCATGATGACAAACTTTAAACAAACGAATGGAGTAACCGTGAAAATAATTAATGGCAAATTATTTGGTCAACCAAAAGGGGATTTTGATCCCTTCAAGCAACAACTCGAAAAACTTAATCAAGAAGTTGAGAAAGTGCAAAGTTCCTTTGAAGAATTAGAACAAACAATAGAACAAACAGAAAACGTAAAACGAGAAGCATTAATCCGTCGAGTTGAACTTTACGTTCAATACCTGAAAGAAAATTGTGAAAACTTAGAAAATCTCTGGACACAAAGACAAGAAAATTATGCTAAAAACTATCAAAGAGATTTAAAAAGAATGGAACTATTCCTGAAAGAACAAAAGCATCAATTAGACTTTTTAGAAAATAGGAAATTGACTCAAATTGAAAATAAGTTAACCGCTCTTAAGAAACAAATACCGACAAAATTATTGTGGCTGACTTTTGGTAGTTCACTGATGATTGTAATTATTTATTTTTGCGATTGGTTCGATATTTATCCTTTCAATAAGCACCCACAAAAAACAAAGTCTTCTCTTGTTCATCATGAATTAGTTGAAGAAAACAATCAACTGAAATGTCAAGAAAATTGCTTTGAGTCAAAGACCCAAATAGATTTTTAATCAAGAGCGCACACCAAACATTTCTTGAGGGATTCATTTATTAACAAATCAGGAGTTTTTATGCGAGCAATAGTTAATGGCAAGCTAATTGATTTACCAGAAGGAACAACAGTTGAAGATTTACGTTCTCGACTTCCAGAAATTGGCAATGATGACGTAATGGAAGAAGGCTTTGGTGGCACTAAACCCTTGAAAGATACAGAAGCTCTCAAAGAAGGTTCAAAAGTTTGGACAGTTCCTAAAATTGTAAAAGGATAAAGAAAAAAATGACAATAACTATTAGTAGTAATGCAACTAAATTTACTCTCAATACACGCCTAAGTGCCGAACTAAAATTACTAGACAAAGTAGCTAAAACCATTGTGGTTGGGAGTAAAACAATTGGTGACGTGCAATACACAGCAATTTTAATTAAGAGAATGCCTTTGTCTTCGAGTAAATTCAAAGTTTCTAACTCTGATGTTTTGTTTTTATTACCACCAGATTATCCACGGCTTCCTCCTATTGGCTGCTACCTTAATTATCCTTGGGATACGGTCGGAGAAGGGGATCATCACTTTACTAGACAAAGTTACTACGGCGCACCATTCTTAAGTGAAGAAGGCTGGTATTGGTATTGTGTAGGACTCGGAGGCGGGTTTAACCGAGATAAATGGCTCAATTCTTGGCGACCTAGTAATAATCCCGAAAGAGGACACAATCTCGTTACCCTATTTATCACCGCACGCCACGCAATTAATAACGTCTGACGACAGAAGAAATTCTGATAAAACCCTAGCCTTAAAAGTGTGGGAAAAGGGTAGAAGATTGATTCAAGCAATCTTTCCATCTTCTCTATTAGCTTCATTCATCCAAATAATCAATCAAGCATGAATACTCAACCAAAACCCCAAGATATATTACTACACATCCCTCCCTTAATGTGGAAACAGTTTCGTCAAGCAATGCTGGATGCTCGTCAACACAGAGAAGAAGTAATTGGCTTCTTTTTCTGTCAACGCCATCAGCTATCTAAGAAAAAAGTCAGATATATTCCTCAAGCGTGGGTTGTACCTACTGCTGATTGTTACGAACATCAATCGGCTAGTGGATTGGTACTCAAACAGCAATTTCATCAGTATTTACTAGATACTTATCTGTGCGCTCTCTCGAAGTCCTCCTCTTCAAGTAAAACTCGGAAATTAGATGTAGTTCACATTCATACCCATTTTGGCGATGCTACTCCTTCCTTTTCTTGTGTGGATGATCGCTATGAAGCAGAATATGCTAAGTTTCTCGCTTCTTGTTACCAAGAAAAGCCTCGCTTGATTTCTGGAGTCTTCAACGAGTCCCTAGAAAAATCAAAATTTCGGATTTGGAATCGTCAAGGAACTAATCATACTTCAATTGAATTCTGTCGTTCTTGGTTAACACCAATCAATAGTAACTTTTCTGGCGAAGATACAGAATTAATCTTTGCTCGACAAAAAGTTTTTGGAGAAACTGTACAAAAACACCTGAATCAATTAAAAGTCGCTCTTATTGGTTGTGGCGGTATTGGAGCCGTGTTTGCTGAACAACTGGCCAGATTGGGGGTCAAAAATTGGGTATTTATTGATCATGACCGTTTAGAAACAGTAAATCTCAATCGAATGCCAGCTGCTACTCAAGAAATGGTAGACCAAGGATGGTACAAAGTTCACTATCTTAAATGGTTGATTAAAAGAACTTATGCTATTGGTTCTCATGTTAAAGCCTTATCTCTTTCCGTAGAAGATGAGAAAGCCAAAGCAGAAATAGCGACAGCGGATTTAATCGTCGTCGCTACAGATAACCATCGCTCGCGACAAGTAGCTCAAGAATTAGCTTTAGAGTATGCTCGTCCGTTGGTTTGTTTAGGGACTCATATTGAAGTCAAACCCCATCATCAACCTCGTCTTTATTGTCGTGTAACCGTTCCTCCGCTCGGGGGTGGCTGGTGTTTGATGTGTGGCAATATTATTAATCTACAACAAGCGGCATTAGAGTCTGCACCGACTGAGATCGCCGCCATTGCCTCTGAAGCTGGTTATTTACAAGGAATTGACGCGCCAGCAGTCTATTGGTTAAATAATATTTGTGCCAGCACAGGAGTAGGGGTGATTCACGGAATTATCAGTGGCTTTCTCCCTATCGATTCTGGTTTAGATTGGATTTATGATTTTCCCAATTCTAATTGGCTAAAAGCCAATATAGACCATCTGCAAAGTTCTGACTGTTATTTCTGTTCTTCCTTATGCACCCTTTAAGGAAGGAAAGGGGGGTTTCCCTACCTTTTTTATAATTGGAGTAAAATCCCTCTCTTTTTCCCTTTCTCTAACTTGGCTATGTCCTTACCTACTATCACAACTCTAGAAGAACTTGTCCCGGAATTAGCTCGATTAGCGAATTATCCTAAGTCTGATCAGAAACAGATTGATAATTTCTTAAATTTAATACAAAATGCTGTACGATTATGGATAATCGAGCAATCTTTTTATGATTTTAATAGTGATTTTTTTGTGGAAATAGACCAAGAATGGTTTGACTGTATTACTTGGATAGATAAATTATGGACAAAAATACCAGATGTTCAAAATAAAAAATTAGAAGATTTACTACTAGGAGAATATCCGCTATTTTATCAACAAAAATGGCAAGAGCAAATAATTGCCAGATATCAACTTAGCTCTGAAAATTTGCAACAAATTTTATCTTCTTATATTTTTAAAGTAACCCAACGAACTTTAAGAAATAATTTTAAGCGACTTGCCCAATTAAATCAGCCAAAATTAATTAAATCAGCTTCTCTTAAAGGTCACTATAAGAAAGTTGTATCTTCATCTCTAAATTCATTAGATAATTGCAATTTAATTAAGCATAATAATGATATAATTACTGAAAATAATTGGTTAAGTTTTCTCAATGATGGTCTATCTACTATTGCTGAACTACTAACAACTAAAATCAATGGACATCAAAGATTTTTTATTCAAGCTGAATATATTGTTCCTGAAGCTCTACAGGATAAAGTAGCAGATTGGGCAGACAATTTAAAAGAATTTTGGAAACAGTCTCTAATTTCTCCTATTAAAATAAAATACTATAGTGCTAGTAAAAATACAACAAATTACTACATTATTTATCCTGTTTCTATTCATTATTCTCAGAGAGCCTATTATTTGTATGCTTTTGGAGAAACACCAGATCAAAACAGTTCTCAAGCACTTCAATGGTATGGCTACCGGTTAGAAAGGATATTATCTTTGAAACAGATAGCTTGGGATTTTTCCGATCTAACTAAACGGCTTAGATCGCAGATACACAAAAACGATAAAATTAATCATTTATACAGTCCCGACTATATTCAAGAGCAATTAGAATTGGCTTATGGATTCAGTTTTTATCGTGAATTTAATACGATGTTATTGCGTTTCGATCAAGACTATTATCAGCGTCATGTTAAAAATACAATCCGTCACTCTACTTTTCAAAAAATCGAAAATATTCAAGAAGTAAAGAAAATGATTATCGAGCAAATTGACTCAGAAATAGACAACACCAAAAAAATCCAAAGAGAAAAATTATTGGCAACAGTTAATTGCGCTTCCGAAGATGTTTATTATAAGCTTTGCTATCGTGTTGGCGATCATAATGTTATCATGCGATTGCGTAGTTGGGGTCCGAATGTAGAGGTAATTTTGCCTAGTGATTTACGAGCGCAAATCAAAGAATATCTCGAAAAAAACTATAAATTATATCAATAATCTGACAGGGGGACAAGAAGGCTGAAATCCATATAGCATAAGCTTTTCATGGTTTTAGCTCGAAAAAGTTCGCCGCACCATCTCTCACTTATTAATAATAATTCCTAGTAAGCTCGCTCCTATCCCTAGTTTTTCGTTAGCTTTTGCCTAGAATCGCTAGATCTATTTCTAGTGAGAGAAGCCTGAAGCCTTTGTTGGCAAGTTTTCTAGCTCGCTTGTCCCCCTGTCAGTATAGTTAATCAATTATTTTGCTTAACTATCTTTGTTTTCGTGATAAAGTTTAAAGAGAGGCCTTAGCAATTTATGATTATGCCAGAATCAGAGTCCCCTATTAATTCAACAAATTTCTATTTTCGTAAACTTTGTGCCTTGCTAGAAGACCAATCTATTTTACAACAATTACAGTCTATTCACCCAGAAGAGTTACAAGGACAGATAGAAGAGTTACCCCTGCAAATAGCTAGTTCCTCTGATCGCGTTAATCTAGGAGAAGCTCAAGGCACTAATATTAATAGCGTGAAACATCCCATCAGTGGACAAACTCGAAATATTACTTCACAAGACTCAAGACCAGAAATTCCCGCAGAAATTACCTCAGAAACGGATATAGAAAAACTATTTTGGTGGTTTTGGCGATTTTATCCCGAACTCATCCGACAAAACCAGAATGATTTTTTCCTCTATCCTGCTCACAGCATCCTTCCTGATTGTCCCCTACATAGCTACAAAAGTACCGTTTCCGCTCTAGTTGGGGCGATGTATCCCGAACATTGGCAAGAAGGAGGTAAATCCCAACATCCCTATCTTTTTCTCTTTACCTTCTCCCCAGTACAAGAATTTATCAAAGCATCCCGAAAATTTGTCGATTTTTGGGCAGGTTCCTATCTACTGCACTATCTCAGTGTTAAACTCTGTTGGTATATTGCCGAAACTTATGGGTCTGATGCTGTGATTACTCCTTCTCTTTGGAGTCAAGAAATTATCGATGCTTTAATTGTTAAAAAATATCCAGATTTTGCGGCTAATTTTGCTTCTTTTCAAGACGGAATATCTCCAGTTGTTAGATTTGATAATGGCATCTCTACAAGTTTAAGTACGGCTGGATTTCCTAATGTGATTACGGCTTTAGTTCCTGGTAAAGAAGCAGCTAGAGAATTGGGAGAGAAATTAAAAAAATGTTTAATAGAAGAATGGTCAGAGATTGCCAAAAAAGTTAGGGAAGATATCAAAAAACGAACCCTAGAGTTTCTTAAAGATACTAAAAATCAGCAGAAAATAGATGAAATATTATTAAAAGAGTTTTTAAGCGAACAAGAAATATGTAAACGAGATTTAAAAAAATGGCAGATAGGACATTATGGTAGTTGTTGGGAGTGGAATAAACTCTGGGAAGCACAAATAGAGAAAACTTGGGAAACTTACTGGACTGCAATGCCTTTAGGCAATCCAGAGCAGCCATTAACTATTAATCCCACAGAGGAAAATTATCAGCAATGGAAACAAGCGCAAAATGTGATCGCCCCTCCTCATTTAGCTGAATCTCTACCTACAACAGCCGAAGAAAACCTTTACGAACAGATAAATACTGGTACTTGGTGGGGGGCATTACAAGCTCGTTTGGGACAGTCTATTCAAGCCGTAAAAAATACTCGCACTTGGGCAATTCCTACAGCACCTGGGGAACGTTCCACTTTATCGGGTCAGTTTAGCGCAGTCCATCCCCAATTACATTATCACGGGCAGTTTAAAAATGGAGGTGGACTTTCGGCTCGATCAATGCGTCTATTTTGGCGATTAATGGCTGAAGTTTATCCAGGGTTATTTAATGGCTCAGAAAAATTGAATGCGATCGAATTAACAAAACGCATGGCTTGGCGATATGGGGGAGTTGCTGAATCTTTGGGAATTAATCTAGGGCAAGAAGATGATACTAACTACGATAATTTAATTCGTTTTCCTAATTTAAGTTCTATTGCTGCTGCAAGATTTGCTTACGAAGATTTTAAAAAAGGAGGACAAAAAACACGCAACTATTGGAATTGTCTTAACACACTTATTAACCAACAATTACCTGACAAAGCAGACACTTTTGCCTCCCGTACTCGTGGTCGTCCTTATCAGATACCAAAAGTTGATCGGCAAATTAATCCAGAAAATAGGAATGGACAGAATTTTAATGGAGTCATGTTTTCCAGTAAATGGTTAGCTGATGACATGAATTGTAACGCTCAAGAAACAGCAACATTAAGAAGTTTAGTTGAAGAAGCGCACAAAAAAGCAAAATTTGGCGAAGGAAGTCCAGCCGATTGGTGGGTAATTGTCCTCGGTGATGGGGATGGGATGGGGAAATATGTCTCTGGGTCAAAATTAAAGAAATACAAAGAGTATTTAATCACAGATGCGATCGCAGAAAATGTCAAAAATCATCAAGATTACCCAGATTTACTAGCAACCCAAAAACGCATGGGGCCAGCAACCCATGTCGGGTTAAATCGCGCCTTATTAGACTTTTCTAATCGCTTAGTACCCTACCTTACGGAAGAACGTTATTGTGGTAAAGTCGTCTATAGTGGCGGTGATGATGTGATGGCAGTGCTACCTCTAGCAGATTTACTGGGGTATTTGCGATCGCTTCGTGCTGCTTGGTGTGCTGACCCAGATCCAGAAAGAGAATTCAGCACAGAGGGGGGTTACTGGACTCCTAAAAAAACTCTGCAAGGATTACAACAACGTCCCTATTTTACGATGGGAGATGGGGCAACCATGAGTCTAGGCATTGTTATCGCTCATAAAAGTGTACCTCTTCCTACCGTATTAGAAAGCCTGTGGACGGCTGAAAAAGACCGTGCTAAAAAGTTATATGGAAAAGATGGACTCTGTTTTCGGGTGATTTATGGTTCGGGTAACACTTTAGAAGCCTTGATGAAAGGGGAGTTATTAGACTTATGGTGGAATTTTATGCAGTATGATCAGCAAGATTTAAGTGCGTTGTTCTATCGATTAGCCGAAGAATTACCCCGTCATGTTTGTGTTACTGAAAGCGATCGCCTATTGAGAAAAGCTGCACAAGTGATCATCAACCGTCGAGATCAAACACTAGAGTCTCATATTCAAGAAAACTTGCTAAATTGGTTGGATCAGTGGGAAAACTGGGCTTATCAAACCTATAATCAAGTAAATAAAAATAAAACTGAAAAAGAAGTCCCTTTAGGCACGACCGAAAAGGATTTAGCTAATCTTTTGCGGTTTAGTGCTTTCTGGAATAACAAAAGGATGCAACAAATGAAATGGGGAGAAACTGAGTAATAAACTATGGGTGAACAGCAAATGTATTGGTATGAGATCGCTCCTTTAGATGTATTGTTATTTCGGGAAGCTAAACCTTTTAGTCCAGGGGAGAGTGCTTGGGCCAAAGGACTATTTCCCCCGTTTCCCAGTACAGTTTTTCAAGCATTGCGCTCGACTTTATCCAAAGATGTCAAAGATTTAGATTTTATGGGGCCATTTCTCTTATGTCCCCAAAATAGATTATGTTTCCCCACTCCTAAGGATTTAGTTGCAGTGAGTTGGAGCAAAAAGAGTCAGCCAAAAGATGAGGAAACAAAAGAAGAGGAAAGAGAAGAAGATAATTTAGACGATACAGCTTCGTATTGGCATCGAACTTTACGTCTTCAACCTGTTGATCGAACAGATAAAGCTTGGGAACATTTGTTGTTCGACGAGGCGGGATTAGCTCCAATGGTAGCTCCTTTTAGAGAGCTAGTTGAAGAAGAGAACAGAAGAGAATTTTTCTGTCGTCCCTATCCTTGGATTACAGCAGAAGCTTTAAGCGAATATCTACAAGGAAAAGAACTTAAAGATCCTACACAATTTCAGGATGATCCTTGGAATGTGCAGATCATGCCTCATATTCAAATGCAAGCGGATAAGCGACAAGTAAAAGATGAAGATGGCTATTTTACTGAAGTAGCGATTCGTCTTAAACCAGGTTGGCGATTAGTAGCGGGAATTAGTATAAACTTACGGGAAACAGTAGTCCGGTTGGGAGGAGAAGGACATCGGGCGATTGTCATCCCATTTACTTTGTCCGATGCTGATCAAACACTGCTTAATCCTAAGACCAATACAACAGGTGATTTTGCTTATTTACTCACCCCCGGACTAGCGGTTAAGGAGGAAGCCATTTATGGCGTTTATCCCTGTGATTGGCAATCCATCTTAGCAGGATGTGTCAGCGATCGTCCTTTATTGTGGGGTGGTGTTTCTCAAATTAGGCGCAAGTTAGTTATTTCCTGTGGGAAAGAGAATCAGGAGCGCACAGCTTCGCAGATTTCTTCGGGATCATCATCCCCTAACTCAGAAGCAAAAGGAGATGAGGAATTTGCTTTATTGCCACAACGAGCCTTTGTTCCACCTGGGACTGTCTATATCTTTAACCAGATTCCATCTGAAACTGAGGCACTCTTACCTAAACCTGAATCGACGGGGAATTGGTTAACCAGTTTTCAAAAACTCAACTATGGTAAATTATTATGGGGTAATACACCATTATGAATACTTATTTAACATATCTATATCTGCTGACCCCTTTACACACGGGCGGAAGTGCTGATGAGGGCAATTTAATGGGAATCGCCCGCGAAGTCCATACCGAGTTTCCCTATCTTCCTGCTTCCTCCTTGAGAGGTAAAATTCGCTCTGCCTTAGAACCGAGCAATCCTCAAAGTGAAGAAGAAAAAGCATTAGCAAAAGAAGTCTCTCAGTTTTTCGGTCAAAAAATCAAAGATGGACAACAACCCACAGAAGGAGAAGTTTGGTTTGCTGAGGCAACTCTCCTGTTTTTTCCGATCGCATCCTTAAGTCATCACTTAGTCTGGATTACCTGTCCTCTCTGGCTAGAACGTTGGAATCGTTGGTTACAAAAATCCCCTTTAACTCAATTAATTCAAAACTGTCGAGAGCAAATTACAGAAGCAATACCAGCTTTAGTTAGCTTTACACCCGAACCCCTTTACTTGCAAACTGCAATTCTGCAACAAAATGCCCTAGGGCAACTAAATACTAATGATTCTAATAGCATCTCACAATCTCTTCAAAATCTTACTAATGCTAATGGGATGATTAATCAGCTTCTGAAAAAGCTAGTGATTGTGGATGATGAAGACTGTATTGCTTTGGTAGAAACGGGATTGCAGCGAGAAGTGCGCGTTGCTCTTAATGAAGGCGAAAAAACTGTTAAAGGTGGTTCTTTTCGCTCGGAAGAAGCCATTCCCCCTGAAACTGTACTTTTCTTTCCTTGGGGAATGAAACCTATGAAACAAACTGAAAATACTCAGAATATTCGAGCAAAAACTAGCGAATTACTTAAAAATAAACTACAATTTGGAGGTCTAGAAGGATTAGGTCGCGGTTGGTGCGATCTAAAAACAATTGAAACTACTGAAACTACTACAGGAAGCCAAAAATGAAATTAGATTCGCGTCAATTTAGCAAACAAGCACATAACGCTTTAGTTGAAATAAAAAGTGAGTTAGCAGTAACTTACCACAAAAAAGCTAGTGGATTAGTTCAAGGATTAAGCACTTATATATCTACTTGGGGACTGCATCGACTTAGTGGAGATATGCAAAAATTTCTCGGTGGAACTGCCGAAGATACACGCTATAAAGGGAAAGTTTATCAAAAATTTCTTACTAAGCTCAAAGAGTTTAGCGGGGCAGATTTTGATGTTAATGATCAAGGCACATTAATTCATATGCCTTTAAGAAAATATACCGCCCTCAATCACTTGGCAATTAAATTAGCAAAAGAGTGGTCTTTTTGGTCGCCAGCAGTCTTAGGAGAGGCAGAACAATCATGACGGCACAACAAGAATGGCAGAAATTTTTGGAAAAACTCCAAAAAGATAAAAATCCTCTTTATGACTTGTATAAAGATAGTCAGTTAGAAATAGGTACAGAAATAACTATTTATTTTTCTGACGAAGAAGCGAAAACAAAAGCAAGTGCTAAATGGCAGAAATTACAAGCCAAGTTTCCGCCACACTGGAAAAATCAAAAGATTAATTTCAAAGTTGGACAGTTAGCCGCTGCCCCCATTACTGCAACGACAAGATCGACAGCAAGAACAAATAATCCAACCAGTCGGAAATTAACCAGTCCTCTACAAGCACTCAATCATCGATTATTTAATAATAATGACACAGCTAAACCAGTTCTAATAGAAGCGGCGGCGGCGGATAAAACTTGTCAGTCTTTATACCAACAATTAACTGAGAAAACTAAACGATTAGCTGATGAAACTCTGACTGTTGAATTCATCTGGAGGGTGCGTGTAGGGGGAATGCGCGGTTTTCAGGAGTTACTTCTTCCTGTATTTCATCCAGTCTATGGTGTACCTTATATCCCTTCTAGTAGTTTAAAAGGTGTAGTAAAAGCTTGGGCAAGACAACATAAACCAGAAGTTGAGGTAAATCGACTTCTGGGGAAACTAGAAGATGGTATCGGTTGCGTTCAATTTCTTGATGCTTTTTCCACTGCACCTTGTTTGACTGTAGATATCGCTAATCCTCAATGGAGTTGGGAAAATAACCGAGTATGCTATCAACCTGTCCCCCATTATCTGTTGTCAATGGAAGAACCTGAGATTTTAATTGGGTTGACTCGCACCAGCAGAGGTAAATTAGAAGATGTCAGCACAGTCAAAGATTGGTTACAACTAGCTTTATCAGCAGGAATTGGTTCGCGGGTTAGTGCGGGGTATGGTAGAACATCTGTTGCTTCTAGTTTGTCTCATCACTCTTCCCATGCTTTTAAATTATGGACGCAAGGGATATATGGCGCAAATCCTCCCGCTAAAGATAATCAATATCAGGGAAATAATGAATTTCGTCCCGTAGCAGTGCGAGGGACCCTGCGTTATTGGTTTCGTGCAGTAGGATTAAGTATTTATTCACCGCAGCAATGTAAAGATTTAGAAGGTAGGTTATTTGGTACTATTGAACCGCAAGCTCAAGAAGGACTAATTCGTATTTCTGTAGATTGGGAAGAGGAAGAAGGTGATCGCAATCGTCCTTATTTTTGTGAAGGTAATATTCTACTAGAAGCTAAAAATCAGGATGCTCTCAACTTAGCAGAAAAGCTATTGCAATTATCTTCTCATTTAGCAGGAATTGGGAGAGGATCGAGACGATCGTTGCATTGGAATAATCCAATAGGATTAAGGGGATGCCATTGGGAAGTTGACACTAAAAAACTACCTTGTAATCAAGAACGATGGCAGCAGTTTCTTAGAGAGGTAAGAGATTCTTTGCTTGCCCTACAGTCTGCCATAGGAAATCCTGCTAATTGTCCTCCCGGAAATCCTGGCAATCGCTCTCAAGACGTTTTGAATAGTCAGGCTCAAATTTATTTAATTTCTTGTCCTAGTTTAAAATATCCTGGAACTGTCGATGTCAAGAATTGGAAAAACGAAGGATTGGGGTCAAAAGTACGGGGAAAAGGGTTGGATTTCCTTTATAGTAGTGGCTTTAAAGGTGTCAATCAAAAAGGAAATGGAAATGCTAATGTTGGCGGACGAATCAGCCAACGAGGAGAAACTGCTTCTACACCTTCTTATGTGTTAATTAAATCTAATTTTCCCCCACAACAGGAACCTTATCAAACAGTAACAATTTTTGGAGTTAACCAGCGTGATCGCGCTACATTTATTCAACAATTAAACTCATTAAACCCTATGCAAATTCAGTGAATTAGCCCGATACCAACCAACTCAGAGATTTTTTAAAAATTAAACTTGCTAAGAAGTTAAAAGTCGATGAAATCCCTGGATTTTGGTGGGGTGGCCTTTCGTTTCCATTAATTAAACTTGCTAAGAAGTTAAAAGCAGTAGGGGCAATTCATGAATTGCCCCTACTCCGTTGGATGGTTTCCATTAATTAAACTTGCTAAGAAGTTAAAAGTCTGGAGGGTTCCTAAA
>NZ_JADBTF010000468.1:0-2826 GCF_020246295.1 Microcystis sp. M090S1
CCAAACGCCTTGGGAGAGTCCGGCCTCTGGATTCTTAATGGAGACATTGAGAATCTAAGCTGTCTCGTTGAACAAGGAATTTCCGATAGTGATAGGTCAAGAATCCCCCGTCACAGCGTAGCTTGACGGTGGGAGTATGTTAATCCTAAGTATTTTTATTGTCTATGGCCTGTCATTTATCCCTCAATCAACTAGCTCAATTATTGTCCTTACAAGATAATGGTGACATAAGTTTTAGTCCCGATAGTTTAGTATCTGGCATTAATACTGATAGCCGTAGTATTGAGTCAGGACAAGCATTTTTGGCATTAAAAGGTGATAATTTTAATGGTCATGATTTTATCGATATGGCTATCGAAAAAGGAGCGGCGACATTGATTGTCGATCAGCCAGTTTCGGTAAATTCCTCTAGTAATATTCCTGTATTCCTAGTCCAGAATACCCTAGAAACCTATCAGCAATTAGCCCATTGGTGGCGGAATCAATTTACTATACCCGTGATTGCTATTACAGGATCAGTGGGGAAAACCACGACTAAAGAATTAATCGCTTCGGTATTAGCAACCAGGGGAAAGGTACATAAAACCCTGGCTAATTATAACAATGAGATCGGAGTGCCGAAAACTCTCCTCGAACTGGATGAAACTCACGATAGTGCCGTAATCGAGATGGGAATGCGGGGACGGGGAGAAATTGCCCTGCTCGCTCAAATCGCCCAACCGACGATCGCAGTGATTACTAATGTGGGAACCGCTCACATCGGTCGTTTAGGGTCGGAAGCAGCGATCGCAGAGGCCAAATGCGAGTTATTGGCCGAGTCTCCTTCTAGTAGTATAGCTGTTCTTAACTACGATCACCCTTTACTTACCGAAACAGCTAAACGGGTATGGCAGGGGGAAACAATTACCTATGGCTTCTCAGGCGGCGATATAGTCGGGGAATTACTGGATTTAACTACTTTACGAGTAAATGGACTAGATTTTAACTTACCTTTATCCGGTCGTCATCATGCTTTAAATTTTATGGCGGCCTTGGCCGTAGCGAAAATTTTAGGCATCGATTGGACTTCTTTGCAAGAGGGAATTAAAGTTAATTTACCCAGTGGTCGGGCCAAACGTTACCAATTAGCAACCGATATCCTACTCCTCGATGAAACCTATAACGCGGGTCTAGAATCAATGTTAGCGGCCTTGGATTTACTGAAAGCTACTCCCGGTCAGCGTCATATTGCTGTTTTAGGCACGATGAAGGAGTTAGGGTATTTTTCGGAGCAATTACATCGCCAAGTGGGTGAGAGGGTGCAAAAACTAGGCATAGATCGCTTGTTTGTCTTGGTAGATGACCCGGAAGCTAAGTTTATTGCTGAGGCCGCTACTGGAGTCAATTGCGAATGTTTTCAAACTCACGCAGATTTAATTAATCGTTTAAAGGAAGTGATCGATTCAGGCGATCGCATTTTATGCAAGGCTTCCCATTCCGTCGGTTTAAATCGCGTGGTGGAGGAGTTAATCAGTGATATTGGGAGTTAGGCAATAGGTGTTAGAGAAGAGAGCATTTTTTAGCAAGAATAGCCGATTAAAAACTGTTTTTTCAGCGATTTTAGTCCTAGTTTTCTTTTTTTCGGCCGCTCAAGTCTCTTTTGCCCAAGAATCGAGACGACTGGAGACTTATCTCCCGGATCTCAGTGGTTTAGCTTGGGTAGAAGCGGATATTTTTCTAGGGGTTCACGATGCCAAAAATAAGGGCAAAAACAGTGATCCATCTCAACCAAGGCTGAGTCTTTTACAGCTGCCTACAGAGGAAAAACCGCTATTATGGCAGGTTTTAAGGGTAGATTGGCCAAATCCAGAGGGATTGAGTAACGATCTCGAAAGTATTACTTCTATCCCAGAAACTAATTTATTTTTGTTGGCTGAAAGTGGCGAGAAAAAACCTTTTCAAAGACTATTTTTAATAGCATATAACCAGCAAAAAGTCAAGATAGTTGAGCAAATAAATTGGCCGATCGCGGTGAAAAATGTAGAGGCGATCGCTGTTAGTCGGCAAGGCGATCGTTATCTATTTATCTACGCAGAACGGGCCGATAGTCAAGAGAGTACAAAGATTCGCTGGACGGATATCTCGTTCAATCCCTTAAAATTCGGGGAATTTCAGTCGGTAACTTTTCGGAGTCCTTTTGGTAGTGGTAAAAATATTCGCCCCATCTCCGATTTAGCCGTAGATAAGCAAGGTAATATCTACATAGCTTCCGCTTACGATCCAGATAGTGCGGGAGTGTTTAGAAGTGCTGTTTACCGTATTGGCCAAGTTACAGCCGATAATAGCCTAATTCTTGCCCCTAATCCCCAAAAAATTGCAGAAATCGACGGATCGAAAGTGGAAGCGGTGACCACCAGAGAATCTCCTAGAGGTAGAATAGAAGTCTTTATCGGTACAGATGACGAGAATTATGGCGGTTTTCTGCGACCTTTGCTCTTAGATAATTAGCTAATCTGTACTGAATTTAAACTGCGTATTGGAATTTTTAGTACAAATGCTCGAACTTTCTCTCCCCACTCCCCACTTCCCTACTCCCTTCTCTCCAATAACTACTCGCAGCTAGAAATCCGCTAGACCGCATCATACTTTGTGCTTTTTGTCAAAAAAACTTTTTTTTTGCAATAAAACTACACAAAAAAAAGATCATCGTTTTGGGTTAAATTGACTCATTTACCTGTCTTAATTAGGATGACCTTCTAGGTGTGGCAAGGGTTTCAACCGTTGCTGCCCAAAAAAGCACAGAAAGGGGCATTATGAAATTCCATAAAATCGCTGTAACCATCATAA
>NZ_JADBTF010000469.1:0-4960 GCF_020246295.1 Microcystis sp. M090S1
CGATTGTCTATCTTTTGGTATTAACCTGTTGATGCCTTAAGTCCTTCCCTATATGGATTTCAGATACTTTTGAGCGTAGGCGCTCTCATCGAATTTTATTTTAAGTTAATTATTTGCATAACAATTCCCGAAGAGCCATATATTGACTGCGGACGACTAGGGGAAAAGCAATCAGAAAAAGATAACCCGGAATAATATAATAGCGATCGGAGTTACCCGGTGCTAGGGAAACAAACAATAAACAGAATAGGGGATATAAATAGAAAAATACCTCCGTTTGTAAGTTATTAGTCGTGTTATTATTGATTAGCTTTTGTAATCCCCGCAGGATAAAAATACTTATGAGAGCTATCCAAGTAATTTCTAACCATTGTTTTTCCAAGACAGTTAACAGGCTGGAGGAGAGTCTTTCGATGACGATAATTCCTGAGATAGTGCCAAGAAAACTTTGGGAATGAATAGTCAGGAAGTTTCTCAATAAAAATAGTGATAGCAGTAGGAGAAAAACACCAGCTAACCAAGAAAATATTTGCTTAAACCGTGGTGGCAAGGATAAAATCTGGCTAATTTGTTGCTGCGTTCTGATAAAAACTTTACTAAAAAGAGCGAGAACTGCTAGGCTAATTATCAATAAAATATATCGATATGCTTGAAAAATTTCATCACTAATTAAAGGTTTAGTTACATAAATTATAGAAACGACTGTCAGGGATAAAAAAGATAAATAGAAAAGCTGGATCGTGGTTTTATTAAAATAACGTAGGTGCAGACTTAGAGCCGCCACAGTTAAACCGAGGGATTCAAAGATAAAGATAAAATGATTGATAACTCCCAGGGAAGTTATGAAAAGGAAAAGAAAGATATCGAGTCCAGTAAATTCATGATTTTTAAAGTACTTGAGAAGAAGCTTAAATTTAAGGGAAAGAAAGAATACTTGTAAAGCGAATACTTCCCAGGCTATTCTAGGAAAAAGCAGTAAAGAAGAACAAGATAGTAGTAAAAATAAGAAAAGAATACTCGTCTTTTGATCCACATATTTATTCAGGCTATAAACGACGATAATAAAACCTAATAGGTTAAGGAAAACCCCCAGTAATCGCAGGGAAAAAACTTTGATGCCTAGCAAGCGAAATGTTAGGGAAATTAACCAGCTATAGAAAGAGCTAGTATAGGTGTTTAGTCCGTGGAGCGATCGAGTTCCGTGGTGGAGGATTTCCCTGGCATTCAGTCCAAACCAAGCCTCATCTCCGTGCAATCCGGGGAAAGAGGAGAGGTTGACCGTCATGACAGAAATTATATAGATTAAAATTAGAAAACTTAGGTAAATTGGCAAGATTTTAACTTTTTTCATGATCGAAGTTATCCCGCTTACATAATTAAATTTTTTTCTCTGCTTTTTAGACTTATTTTTGACAAATTTAGCAAGTTTGCCTAAGGATATATTATCCTACTCGCCAGCTTCTTTGAGATACTGATTGATATGATAATTCGGGTTAACTTGACAAGAGTTCGAGCGCCTGTAAACGCAAGTTCCGTTAAAGCATTTCTCCCGTTGATAATCTCCGACCGCGGCAGTGTCTTGGTTAAATAATAGATAATTAAAATAAGGTTGTAGTTCCTCGAAATTTTGGTTATCTTTAAGGAAATAAATCGGTACATCTTGGTGTAAGTAGGCGTATCCCCCCGTGTACTGCCACGCCAATCCTTTTACTCCTAAACCGCACAGTTTTTTCTCGCTACTTAAATACTGATAGGCTTGTAATTGTCCGCCGTGGGTTTGCCAGTGAGTATAGCCCGGTTTTTGCCAAGGCGGTCCGAAATTAAAAGTCTGGTCCGTATTAAAACGCCCCGCCAACAACCAAGAGAGAAAAGCCCAAAGAAGTAAACTACTAAAAATAACGATAGTTTTGCCGGCGAGGGAACCTCGCATTAACGATAAACGTGAGACGAGAGTGGCAGTCCCCAAACCAGCGAGAATAATAATTAGTGGTAAGGCGGGGAAAATAAAACGATATTCTTTGTGACCTAAAAAGCTGTGAGAGAGGATAATAACTAGGGCCAGAAGGGCGAGAATCCAGTGACGACGAGCAGCGATTGCACAGAAGACGAGGATCGGAAACAGCCACCAAGACCAATTGAGGGCTAACCAAGTAAAATATTGTTGCCAGGGGGATACGCCAAAACTATTAAATTTTCCTTCAAAAATATTAATCCAGATCAGTTTCCAAATCGATTGGAAGGGGGTGGACCAAGTGAAAGCGTCTAAAGCACCCCCCAGCAAAACCGGACCGATAAAACCGAGGGCAAGGGGCAGTAATTGTGGAAAATTTTTTTGTCTAACTTGATAAATGAGGGCGATGGCGATGGCAGGCAGTAAATGAAATCGAAGATAGGTGGTCAATCCGTAGAAAAACCCTGTCCAATACAGTCGCTGACGAGAGGGGGGATTTTTGCCGTAACATCCTAAATAAACGCCGACTAGCAGGGAATAAGCGGCCATAACTTCGGTGAAGGCTTTCGGGGCAAAATAAATAAATTCAAACCAAATCGCACAAATACCGCCGGTTAGGATAGCGCCGGCCAAACCGATGCTTTCGTAGGCGATCGAGAATCCGATCCAAACGGGAATTAAAGATAGTAAACTGAGGAAAATCTTGATGCTGGTCAGATAGCCACTGGCTCCTTCCGAAAAACCAGCAGTTAGCTTCATAATCCCGCCAAGAATCCCCGGAAATAACCAAGAACGAATCCCGTCCCGAAAATCCCAAGGTATCATCCCATTACCAAAAGCTAGTCGATGACCCTGTTCTAAAGTCTGAAAAATTTCATCCGGCCAGAGAATATTAGGATAAGAGAAAGCGGCATTTAGACGCAGGAAAAGGGCAAAAATAAGGATTAATAACAACCAAACTCTAGAATAATTTAACTGACGAATCATGTTGGCAACTAAGGACAAGATGTTTGCTTTAGGGGAAAATATAGGGATTTTTAACGGGGTAATTATTGTTACTGGGCTATCAAGCTAATGTTTTTTAGCATATTGCTGATGGTAATGTCAATCTCTTAAGTTATAGTTTAGTGGGGAGAAAGGGGGGAACTTTTCTGCCAGAAATGAGTCCCTTGTCTGGAGTTGGCTATAAAGATGAGTTGACCATTTGATATCCCTGAGAATTTACGAAGGAGAAATTATCGAGATGACTTAACCTCGATAATCGGGTATTTAATCGATCTGGGTTTGCCAAAAAATTTAACCGTCAAACCATGATACAATAGCGCGGGTTCACCCCAAAAGATAAATATAGCGGTGTGCAGTCGTATGAGGTACAGTGTCACGAGCTATAAACCATGCTAGGCAAAGCTTGGTCTGTATCTCACTCAAGCGCTTACCGCTATAGCGAGCCAATTTCAGAATAATGCTGCAACGAGATTTTCCATTTAAGAATTTTGAAAAGTTTGATTACCGTCTATTTCTGGGTGTATTAATTACTGGATTAGGTTTTATCTTAAGATATTATCAGTACGATTCCTTGCCTCCCTATAACTGGACTCAAGATGAATTTGCCTTTGCTTGGAGTGGCATGAGTTTGATTCAAGATGGAGTTCCTACCAGTTGGTCTTTCCTCAGTCCCACGGATGATTTTTTGGTGACAGTTTGGGAAAAAACTGCTGTTCGTTATCGTTTTGTTACCCCTTGGTTTGATCATCCTCCCTTGTTTGGATTAATTGTGGGTATGACGGCTATTTTATCGGGAGCAAAGGAATTTTTTGACTGTAGTTTAACAGTAATTAGAATTCCTTCTTTAGTTTTTGGCACTCTCTCTATTTTCTTACTTTATTTATTAGCTTTACGTTTGACTAATACCAGTGTGGCGATTATAACTTCTTTAATTTTTTCCACTAACCCCAATACGGTTTTTTTATCTCGTTTAGCAGTTAGTGAAAATTTATTATTATGTCTAAGTTTAGCGGTAGCAATTTTATTCCTTCAGTACGGTGAAAAGTCTCAAAAAAAGTATCTATACTTGGCTATAGTTCTAGGGGGTTTAGCACCTTTAGTTAAGGTGACAGGATTATATATTCTAGGTTCTCTAGTCGCTTTACTATTATTGCAAAAAAATTGGCGAGATAGCTTAATCGCTTCTCTGACGGCAGTTTTATCCATAGGTTTGTATTACCTTTACGGTTGGTTTTATGATTTTAGTGGGTTTTTAACTACTCTCCAAGAACATAAAAATCGCTTTACGGATTTTGCTATGTTAAAAAATCTAGTTTTACCTACAGTTTTTTTTGAGGATGGTTGGTTAATTTTTAGTTGGATCACTCTACTGTTAGTTGCCAGATTTCCTTTAAAAATATCTAAAATACGATTAGTTATTTTTCCTATATTAATCTATACAATTCTTCTTATTTTTTCTGGCGCTCAAAGCCATTACTATGCTTGGTATGTAATTCCTTACTATGGATTTCTCTTGCTAGTGCTTGGTATATTCTTAGACGATTTTCGTAAGAACCCTGATTTTATCAGTGCTGCCACTATCTTTATTTTTCTTGTCGTTTGGTCGGTGAATTTAAATATTAAGGATTGGGTTTTGAGTTCCCCTTACGGTAGATATGACTTTATTATCGGAACAGCAATTACTTTAGGGGGATTTTTCTTTAATGATTTAACCGAGAAAAAATCGAAAATTTTAACTAATTTTGTCAAGATAATCATGCTGATCGTCTTTTTGGGATTGTTACTAGGTAATCTTAATCTCATCCTTAACTATAAATTGCCAAGTTAAGCTAGTAAAACTAAACAAATAAATCTTGAACTTTTAATTATGACAATCCTGAAACGTTTTCCACTTTCTCATACCTTATTTTGGGCAATTATCTACTTTGTTGCTTTGGGAATTATCTCGGTTATTTTAGGTCAAGATGTTAGTTGGGATTTACGAAACTATCATTTTTATAATCC
>NZ_JADBTF010000047.1:0-16547 GCF_020246295.1 Microcystis sp. M090S1
AGTGGTGGTCATTGGTTTATGATTCCTATTAAGTTATCGAGGTACGATTGATGATGTCTCTATCTTAGAGACTTTGTATCGGTTTGTAAAGGGGTTTGACGATATTGTTACTTATACCATTGATAAGCTGAGGTTATGAAAAACCCTAGATCTCGAACTCAGGTTAGACTAAAAAGAGAAATTTAATCATAATGGCGGTTGTCATGACTATGGTAGAAAAAGTTCGTAAAACCGAGGCGGAATGGCAGGACCAGCTAACTCCCGAACAGTTCCAAGTTACTCGCAAAAAGGGAACAGAACGGGCTTTTACGGGTAAATATCACGATAATAAAGAAAAAGGTATTTACAAATGTGTCTGCTGTGGTACGGAGTTATTTACTTCTGACAGCAAGTATGATTCGGGTACTGGTTGGCCGAGTTTCTGGACCGCTACTAACGAGGCTAATATTAAGTACGAACGAGATGTTAGTTTTTTCATGGTGCGGACAGAGATTGTTTGTGCCGCCTGTGATGCTCATCTCGGTCACGTTTTTAATGATGGTCCACCCCCGACGGGAAAACGCTATTGTCTCAACTCTGCCGCTTTGCAGTTTGAAAAAAATCCCTAAAGCAAAAAGAGGTCTTTCCAGACCTCTTTTTTTAAGTTCTAGTGGCAGCCAATTACAGTAAACCTGTATTAGTTCCAGGTTTGCCGGTAGCTAACTGCACTTTGACAATTTTGCCGCCCATTTTCATGATGCGTTGTTGCTCACGAAACCAATTATCGTAGGGAACGAGTTTGGTGAAATAGGTATTTTGTAATTCCCGTTGTGTCCGAATGCGGCTTTGACTTGGAACACAAGCGGTGATTTTGAACATCCGCATGGATTGATTTCTCCTAATCGCTGAAAAACTTGTCGCTCAAACTAACGAAGGCTTTTTCCTAAATTGACATCCTCACCGCCGTAAACGGACGGTGATTCCTCACCACGCCACCTTTTTAGGGTGGTCGCGTCAATGGGGTTGACGCTTCACCGAAAAACGCTTAATTGCTTAAGTCTGACACTTTCGACCCGTCCATTTAAAGTCTCCGAATGCCCTTCGGCGACTGATTTAATTTTGGTTTATACATACCGACACAGGGTATGTTTTGCCTCTAGCATGGAGTTCCCAGCGGCCGTCAGCTTCCCCTTACTCATCGTCAACCCGTTGCAGGAATTTCAACCTAGTATATTTATTCGGTCGTATCTATGATAGGGCGGGTTTTTTAGACCAGTAAGATTTTAACACAAAGCCGCCCTAAAAGGGGCAGGGTTTTCAACCCAAATTTTCGATAACAAAGGTCGGGAGTCAAGGATCAATACTAGCTCGTCAAAACCTATCTTGGACAGATTCAGCCTTTAAAGACCTAGCACTCATCCTCGGCTTCCCGAACCCTATTTTGTCCGAGTTCGTTATTTCTAGCTTAAGCCAGAGCTAATGTAGTCGAAGTAAATCCCCATTTCTTTACCCGCATCAGCACCAACTAAACTAGCGGTGACTTCTTTCATCGCTTGGATAGCTTGAACGGTGGAGGAGATGGGTACACCTAAAGAGTTGTAGGTTTCTTTCAGTCCGTTGAGAACGCGCTCGTCGAGGATAGAAGGATCTCCAGCTAACATAGCGTAGGTAGCATAACGGAGATAGTAGTCGAGGTCACGGATACAAGCGGCGTAACGACGGGTGGTGTACATATTGCCACCGGGACGGGTTACGTCAGAGTATAACAGGGACTTCGCCACAGCTTCTTTAACGATACCAGCAGCGTTAGCGCTAATGACACTAGCGGCGCGCACGCGCAGTTCACCGGTGGCGAAGTAGCCTTTCAGTTTGCCGAGAGCAGAAGCGTCAAGGTATTTGCCTTGAACGTCAGAAGAGTTGATAACAGAAGTAATTGCGTCTTGCATGGTGGTTCTTCCTTGGGTTTTGCTTAATCTTAAGAGGTTTACGAGGGGTGTGTCTAGAACAATTCACAAAGGAGTTATTCTAGGACATAGAGCCGATCACGTAATCGAAATAGGAAGAAGCTTCAGAAGCATCGTCAGAAGACATAAGACCAGTAGCAACTTCTTTCATTTCGCGAACGCTTTGAGCTACGGCACCGATGTCGGTTCCTAAAGATTTGTACATTTCACGCACACCGACTAAACCGATTTCTTCAATCGGGGTGACATCACCAGCAACTACTCCGTAGGTGATTAAACGTAGGTAGTAGTCCATGTCACGCAGACAGGTGGCGGTCATTTCTTCGCCGTAAGCGTTGCCACCGGGGGAAACGATGTCAGGACGTTTTTGGAATAAGCGATCGCCTGCTTGTTTGACGATGGTTTCGCGAGCGCCGGTCAGGGTTTCGGCGATGCGTAAACGAGCGGCACCACTGCCAACGAAGGCTTTAATTCTGTCTAGTTCGCCGGGGCTGAGGTAACGAGCTTCAGCATCAGCATTCACGATCGATTTCGTGACGATACTCATTGATGGATTCCTCCCAACTAAGTGAGATTAATAAACTTAATCTGACATTTTATAGCAGTTGTGGTCACTAGGCTCAAGTTATCTCGTTTCCGCCTCAGCGTCTCAAGACTTCCCTAGCTAGAGCGACCTAACGCAACTATTTTGCGGCATCTGGTTCACCTTCTCACTATTTTCGTAATACTTTTTAACATTTGCCCGAAGAAGGAAGCACCAGAGTGGGGTGTGGGGGAGTGGGGTGTGGGGAGTGGGGTGTGGGGTGTGGGGTGTGGGGAGAATAAATGAAACTGCCTTCTGCCTCCTGCCGACCGCCTCCTGCCGACCGCCTCCTGACTCCTGTCTCCTGTCTCCTGCCTCCTGACGACTGATTTAGCCTAGCCAATTAATGGCCCCTTTAATCCAGTCTTCTGGCTGAGTATTTTTACTAAATAAAGCATCTTGACTGAGGACTGCGATAGCTCGATCGATCTCCTCCCGGCTGTATCCTAAAGCTAAAAGGGTCATCTGCACATCTTCAAGGATTTCCGCTGCCGGTAGTATTGCCGTGGTTGTCGTCGTCGCTTCTCTTAGTTGTCGCCATGCTGCCAATTTAGTTTTTAACTCTAAAGCGATTCTCTCTGCTGTTTTTAAGCCGACTCCGGGGGTTTTGCTCAAAATTTTGGTATTTCCTGTCACTATCGCCACCACAAGTTCCTCAATCCCCAAGGTATCGATTAAAGCTAGGGCTAATTGCGCTCCAACTCCATTGACGGAAAGCAGTTGACGAAACAGATCTCGCTCTGGGGCGGTGCCGAAACCGTACAATAAAGGCTGCTCCTCGCGAAGGAGTAGGTGAGTAAAAATCTGACAACTATCATTGTTATCGTTGCCGATGTCTAGGGCTAATCGCGAGGGAATTTGGATTTCGTAACCGATCTGGTTTACGTCTAAAATCAAGATCAGTCGGTTATTAGGGGTTTTGAGCACCTCGATCGCTTGTCCCCGTAAATAATTAATCATTGATTTAATTCTCCTACGAAAATAACCGAACCACAGGGATGACGGTTTTTACTCCCTGAAGGAATGCCGGGGAGATTTTCATTTTTGTTACAATTGTTAACAGAAGTGAATGGCGTAATTGATAACCTAATCTTCTTGGCGTTAGTCCCCAATAATTGGAGAAGATACAAAATGAATGGCAACATTAGAGTCGGGAATCTCTTTGGAATTCCCTTTTATATTAATCCTTCTTGGTTCTTCGTTCTGGGGTTAATTACCTTAACCTATGGGGGAGATTTAAGTCAGTTTCCCCAGTTAACGGGAATCATGCCCTGGCTATTAGGATTTTTTGCCGCTATTCTCCTATTTGCCTCCGTGGTTGCCCACGAATTAGGTCATAGTTTTGTTGCCATCGCCCAAGGTATTGAAGTCAAATCAATTACCCTCTTTTTATTCGGTGGGTTGGCAACTCTCGGCAGAGAATCGAAAACTCCTCTAGAAGCTTTTCTAGTAGCAATTGCTGGCCCTTTAGTTAGTTTACTGCTCTTCGGTATCTTCCTAATTATTGGTTCCAATATTAGTTTAAGCGCGCCCCTGGCGGCGATTCTTTCTCTCCTGGCCTATATCAACCTCGCCCTAGGGTTATTTAACCTGATCCCCGGTTTACCTTTAGATGGTGGTAATATCCTTAAAGCCATCGTCTGGCAAGTAACGGGTAATCCCAATAAAGGGGTTTTATTCGCTAGTCGTTTCGGTCAATTTTTTGGTTGGTTAGCGATTGTCATCGGTGCGCTATCAATTCTCGGAATCAGTCAATTTGGCAGTGCTTGGACGCTATTAATTGGCTTTTTCCTTCTACAAAATGCTGGCTTTTCCGCTCAATCAGCTAAGGTTCAAGATTTCCTAAGTCGCTACACCGCTAAAGATGTTATCTCTCCTAATAGTCCTGTAGTGCCGATTAATTTAACCCTGCGCGAGTTTGCTAATAATTATGTTATCGGTAAACAACAATGGTCTAAATTCCTAGTTAACGATAGCGAAGGTAAACTATTAGGAGTGATTAATGTAGAGGATCTGAAAACGATTCCCACTTCCCAATGGACAGAGGTAAATATCGGCCGGTTATTACAAACTAGCGAAAGTCTCAAACTGGTTTTGTCTAATACTTCCCTCTTAGATGTGGTGAAAATTTTGGAAGGCGAAAATTTATCTCAAGTGACAGTGGTAGAAGAAAACGGCACGGTTTTGGGGTTAATTGAGAAAGCTTCTATCCTTACTTTTCTCGCCCAAGAAACCCAAAGTCAAACCGCTTAATCAGTTATCAGTTATCAGTTATCAGTTATCAGTGAGCAGTGAGCAGTTAGAATCAGTGCAGAATTTTGTCTAGTATCTCCTGACTATACTAACTGTCGCATTGCTTGCCACAATTGCTCGTATTCTTGCTCGGTTGCTGGCGATAAAGGGTTTAAAAAATCGCTTTTTTTGATCGCTTCTGGATTGACAAGTAAAGGATTATTTTTAATATCTGGGGGAATTTGGTCGGGATTTTGAGTGAGAATTAGGGGTGATAATCCGGAGGTAAATAAAGAAATTTTAGTAGCGGATTCTGGTTGCCAACAAAAATCAATCCATTGCTGGACAAGAGAATTAGGAGTAGTTAAAACTGGTTTTACCCACACATCTGACCAGAGAGAAGTACCGGATTTGGGGACAACAACTTTAATTTTATTATAGCGATCACTCACTGGTAAAATATCATTAGACCAACCCACAGATAGCCAGACATCACCGAGTATCAGGGGTTGTAAATAATATTGATAACTATAAAATTTTACCTGTTTTTGTAAAGCGAATAGCTGGTTTTTAAGTGCCGTAACTTGCTTTAAATCACTAGAATTATAAGAATAACCCAATTTTTTTAGGGTTAAACCGATGACTTCGCGATGATTATCAATTAGGGCAATTTTACCGGTTAATTCCGGTCGCCATAGATCGGACCAATCCTGTGGCCGCCAGTCAAATTGAGCGAATTTTTCCTCATTATAGGCAATTACTGTCATTCCCCAACGGTAGGGCGCACCCCAGACTTTTCCCTCTGTTTGCGGTTGTCCTTGGGCATTGCGAGTCATGTTTTCTTGCCAACGGGGGGGCAGTTTTGACCAATTAGAGAGTTGAGAAGTATCTAGGGGTTGAATTAAGCCGTTGGTAATCGCTTTTCCTAGCCAAGCATCCCCTAGGGTGACTAAATTACCGATCGCTGTGTTTTGTTCCCTAAAAGGAATAGAAATCGAAAATTGTGAGGCTGGTTGCTCCTGATTTTTTAACCATTTTTCCAACAATTTTAATAGCTCTTTCAGCTGCCTTTCCGACTGAAAATTGACTTTTTTTCCGGCAATAGTTTTCCGAAAATCTGTTAGTAATCGCGGCGGAATCGAACCAGATAGGAGAAAAATGCTCGGCTCGCCGCTTCCAGAAGCGCAGCCACTTAAACCTCCCGCTAAGGCGATTGTACCTAATCCTTGCAAAAAAGAACGTCTGTTTAACATATCGCCCGCCGATTTTCAACTTCAACAGTAATAATTGCCAGTTTCTAGCCTTAAATTATTATAGGACGATTTTTAACAGAATGTAAACTAGGGAGTTTTGCCGCTACCGATTTCAGCTATAGATCGGCTTTGTTGTTAACTTTTATGGTAGAAAACTCTGATTTTGTCCTAGTTAAAGCTAGGATAGAAAGAGTAAGCTAAGGAGCGAGGGTATAAGACTATGTTAGACAATAATGACAATGACCAAGATTTTCGTTATTCTTGTCGTTGTGGACAAGCCAATTTTCAGTCGGTAAAACATCAATCGGGTATTTTATTAATCGGGGGAGCGGAAGGAGGTAAATTAGGAGAAGATCAGGCGACCACATGGTTATTGAATCGGGCTAAAGGCGGTAATTACTTAGTGTTGCGCTTTGGCAATCTTGGCGGTCAAGCTGATTGGATTTGCGACAATTACCGCTCCCTGATCGGCTCGGCGGCGGAACTATCAATTGATAGTCGTGAAGCGGCGAATAATCCTGATGTTATCGAATATATTCGTAATGCCGATATTCTTTTTTTTGCCGGTGGTGATCAAAATCAGTACGAGGATTTGTGGGAAAGCACAAAGGTGGAAACAGCGATCAATTATCTGATCAATGAGAAAAAAGTTCCCGTGGCGGGAACCAGCGCAGGAATGGCTATTCTGGGTGATTTTTACTATGCGCCCACTCACGAAGGGGTACTGAGTTCGGAAATATTAAATAATCCCTTTCACTTCAACACTAAAGACTTCTATCGGAGTGATTTTATTCGGGTTCCTTTTCTCAAAAAAGTGGTGACAGATACCCATTTGGATCGACTCAATCAAGATCATCCCGAAACAAGATATGGTCGCCTTTTTGGTTTTTTAGCCCGCAATGTACACGATAATCACAATCAACTGCCCGCCTACGCTATCGGTTTAGAAGAAGGTGCTTTTCTGGCGATCGATGACCATGGTATCGCCAAAGTCTACGGCAACGGCACCGATAAAGGACAAGATGCCTATTTTCTGCAAACTAACGGGACTCTACCCGAACAGATGGAGCCGGATCGGCCTTTAATCTGGAATAATAACGGTCAAGCGGTGAAAGTCTATCGCATCGCAGGAACTCCCTCCGGCAGAGGTGAATTTGACCTCAAGGATTGGTCTAGTGCTGCTGGCGGTCGCTGGGAATATTGGTACACTAAAGGAGGAATAGGCGGGTTTAAGCGGGTTCTGGTAGCCTGAAGGTCATTTTTGTCAAAAAAGGTGAGTTCTATGGGTGTTAGGATTAATTTTGAGGCAATAAGGAGAATTTTTTGACCTATGACCCCTGAATTAATCACTTTCGGTCGGTATCTCGCAGGTGAATTTGAAAATCAACGGCAAGCACAAGCGGAACCGGTGTGGTACGTTCACCTGCGTTTATGGTTGCGTCCGCTGCCTTTATTTCGGGAAGACAGCATCGCTCTTTTTGCCGAACAGGCCAGTATAATCAATTTAGACCAACCCTACCGACCGCGACTGTGGCGATTAATGCGCTCGGAATCGGCAGGGTTAGAGGTTAGGCATTATATGTTTAATGACCTGAAATCCGTGCAAGGTGCGGGCAAAAATCCCGATATTTTGCGAAAAATTAGCTTAGAAGACCTAACTTTCCTGCCTAGTTGCACTTTAGCGGTCAAAGTCAATACTCTCGCTGATAATCAATACCAGTTTATCGCCCAACCGCAACCGGAACAGCGCTGTCAATTCACCTATGAGGGTACAACCTATCAGGTGGCTTTAGGTTTCGAGGTGACGAGTCATAGCCTAAAAACCTACGATAAAGGCCTAGATCCCGGCACTGGTAAGGGAATTTGGGGCGCTCTGCTCGGCCCCTATCAATACGAGAAAAAACGGGATTTTTCGGCAGAATTGGATGTGTGAGGAAGATTGCATCACATTAGGTCAAAATGACGGCAGACGACACCGCAAAGAGCCGCTAAAGCGGTAATTCCTAAAGCTGTACCGATGTCTTGTCCTTGATTGACAGCAAAAGAAGTGACGATTCCCGCACCTAAACCGGCTGTGATTGCCGCTCCGAGAAAATCTTTATCCGAGTTTTTATACATAGAGATAAGGCCAAATTTCGACAAAATCGTGTTTTTTACCTTATCATCCTCTTTTGAGCAACTAATCACCCGGGGGCGGAATTGCAATTAAGCTTTAGATTTAGCCACGTTTCTTAACATTAGATCTCCTGCAAAAATCAAAAATCTTCCGTTAGGTGAGGAGACTCTGAGATAGGAGACGGTCGCCAGGAGGAGAAAAAAGACAATAGACAACTATGCAATTCATAAAACCTAAGATTATGTCAAATTTATCTATTTTTTTGGGTATTTTGACCCGATAGCGGCTCGATAACTTACTTTTGCAGGAGGTCTATTAAGTTGGGTAAGATAGATAGGAGGTAAAATCGATGAAATTAGCTAAAATCTCTTTTTATGGCTTTTTAACTCTGATTATCTCCCTTTTGCTAATACTGAGTTTTGTTAATGCCAGCAAAGCACAATCGGATACGGCGGTAAGATCGGAGTTAATTAGTCTCCGCAATCGAGTCGAGCGCCTTGAAAGTCAGATTCGAGGAATATCCATCCGCGGGGAAAATGCCGCTCCGATTCCCCAACGGCGATCGGGAACAGGTATAGTAAATGGGGAAGTAGTCGGGGAAAGTGACCCACTGTTCCAGCGTTTAGCTACTTTAGTAATTGAAATAAAGGAAGATTTAAAAAAGCTAGAGCAACGGGTGCAAATCTTAGAAAAAGAAACCGTTAGCCAGAAATCGTAGTCAATTGATGCTATAACGATCGAAAGTTAAATTGATCTCAACTATGCAGTTAATTGATTATGTAATTGTGCTGCTGTATCTGGCAGCAACCCTAATAATCGGGATTATAGCCGAGAAAAAAGCTTCTCAAGGTCTAGAATCCTACTTTTTAGGTAATCGCAATTTGCCCTGGTGGATGTTAGGGGTGTCGGGAATGGCGGCTAACACCGATTTAGCGGGAACTATGGTCATTTCTGCCCTAATTTACGCCGTCGGCCCCAAAGGATTATTTATCGAAATCCGCGGCGGTGTTGTCCTAATTATGGCCTTTCTCATGGCTTTTATGGGCAAATGGAATCGCCGCGCCCAAGTTATGACCATGGCGGAATGGATGCAATTTCGCTTTGGAACTGGAAAACAGGGGAATTTTGCCCGAATTATTAGCGCCGTCGCCACTCTCTTATTCTCTATCGGTGCGATGAGTTATTTCTCCGTTGCGGGGGGGAAATTTTTAGGGCAGTTTCTGGGCATGGATGATCGTCTTGCTTCGGTGATATTAATTCTTTTAACGTTAATTTATACGGTGGCCAGTGGTTTTTATGGTGGGGTAATTACCGATTTATTTCAAGGATTTCTGATTTTTGTGGCGGTAATTTATGTATCGACAGTGGCCTTTTTTACTGTCAATCTTCCCGATAGTTTCACGGTAGCAATTCCGGGGGCAGCGGAGCCAAAAACTTGGAATTTAAGCGACTGGGCTAGTATTTTTCCCTCCCTGACTTTGGATTTACCCGGAGATTATGCCATCTTTAATTTGTTTGGTGGGGTGATTTTCTTTTATTTAGTTAAAACCATCATCGAAGGTTGCAGCGGCAGCGGTGGTTATATGTTACAACGATACCTAGCCGCCAAAAGCGATCGAGATGCCGGTTTATTATCTTTATTCTGGATTATTTTGCTTTCTTTCCGTTGGCCGCTAGTCACAGCTTTTGCGGTTTTAGGTATTCACTACGGTTTAACTAAAGGCACGATTACAGATCCGGAAAGAATTCTGGCCACGGTGATTACTCAATACGTTCCCGTGGGGATGAAAGGGTTATTAATTGCTGCTTTTTTAGCGGCAGCTATGTCCACTTTTAACGCAGTTATTAACGCTAGTGCTGCCTATTGGGTCAAAGATATCTATCAAGCTTTTTTGAAACCAAATGCGGGAGAACAGGAGTTAGTTTTTCAAGGTCGTCTGGCCTCGGTTTTTGTGGTCGTAATTGGCTTAGTTTTGAGTTTTAATATCCAAAATGTCAATGATATTTGGGGTTGGTTAACCACGGGATTAGGGGTGGGATTAGCAGTTCCTCTCCTATTACGTTGGTATTGGTGGCGCTTTAATGGTTATGGTTTTGCCGTGGGAACTTTAGCGGGAATGATTGCGGCTATTGCCTCACAAGTGATAATTTTACCTTTCTTTCGTCACAGTCAATATCAGGAACTTATTCTCTTTCTTGTGCCGAGTTTGTTCGCTTTAGCTGGCTGTATTATCGCTACTTTGTTAACTCCTCCCACCGATATTTTAGTTATGGAAAATTTCTATAATGTTACCCGACCTTTTGGCTTTTGGGGAGAAGTCCGTCAAAGTGTTAAACCTAACCTACAGGCAAAAATTAAAGCGGAAAATCAACGGGATATCATCGCCGCTTTTCTCACCGTTCCTTGGCAATTAGTCCTCTTTATGATGGGGATTGTTTTAATCATCAAGCAGTGGCAAAGTTTGAAGATTTTGGCTTTGGTTTTTCTTTTGCTTTCTATCGGTCTCTATTTTACTTGGTATCGACACTTATCTAAGGAAATTACCGTCACTAAAGACCGAGATTTAGGTTAATCAGTTCAGGAGACAGGAGACGGGAGGCAGCTATCAGTTTTTTTCCTGCTCCCCCTGAATGGTTACTCTGTTTCTAGTTGATAATCCTGTCAATTTATGGAAACCCTGAAAATTTAAATTTTTGAATCGGAGAGTTATATTATGATTAAAATATCTATTTTAAATCTCAATATTATGTTAGGATTGTTAACGGCTTATCTTAACGTAAATGTAATTTTACCAGTTTTAGCTCAAAAATTTGATGGTGAAACTTCTTCTCATAAAGTAAGAGGTAGTAGTTGTGTTAATTTCCGAACGCAACCATCAATAAATGCCAAGATTATTCATTGTTTGAAATCAGGTACTATAGCGGTGTGCAGTCGTATGAGGTACAGTGTCACGAGCTATAAACCATGCTAGGCAAAGCTTGGTCTGTATCTCACTCAAGCGCTTACCGCTATAATATTGACGTTGTTCGGATTCCACCTACAGGAAAGTTTGCCTGGGTTACAGATGAAGCAGATCATCTTTGGTATTTGGTATTTGATCAAGATACTAAACTACAAGGATGGGTCATGCCTGAATGTATTGATATTTTTGAAGAAAAAAGTTCAACAAATTGCGCTGATTATGGTTCTATTATTCCTACTCCTTATCCACCAGACTCATTGGGGAATATAGATTACTATCAATTTCGCTACGACGATTTTATGAAAAGAAATCCTGGCCAGCAACCACCAGATTATTACTTAGAGTTTGGACATAAATACTTGACTAGATTTATGAATGAAACTTATCCTAATTTGACTAAAAAAGGGCAAGAATTTCTAAAAAATGTCGGGAAATCTTTACAGCAGAAAATGGAAAATAAGTTAAAAGCCGATCCTGAATTATTTGCAAAATTAGAGCTTCAATCTGATGAGTTTCGTAAGTTTGCCTATGAAACACATCCAGATTCTTATTGTGAATCTGGTTGGAAAGATTTACCAAAATCAGATAAAGATAAAATTATAGAAGCTGTAGATAGACGAGATTTATATGTATCTCAACAAGGGAGAGAGACAGGCGCTAAACTTGTTCAACAGTGTGGTGATAGTGAAGATTCAATACCAGAAAGAGAACACTGGCCTGATGGGATACTCAAGACATTAAAGTCGTTTTTTGATTGGTTTATATCATGGCTTTATAGATAAATTGTGATCCCTACTGTGATGAAATATAAAATTGTCCTTTATCGTTCTGAAAAAGGAATTACTGTTGGCGCTCCTTTGCTCCCCGGTTGTTGGTCTGGGGGATATACTGAGGAAGAGGCATTAACTAATATACAAGATGCAATGAGTATCTTGCAGCCTTGGAAAAACGCTGGCAAGATGGGGAAATTCCTGAAATTAAAATGCAGGTGTAACTATTTGACAGTCGTAGAATTTCGTAAACTATTATGATTGCGATAAAATTTTCGACTCAGCCCTAGATTTGATGATTAATTACATAAGCTTTAAAAACAGGATTCAAACATAATAGAGCGTTTTCATCTTTTGCCACTATTATTCGTCTGATTAGAGATTGAATTACTTTCAAAGAATCTGTATAAGCTAGAGAAGTTTGGTCGATCATTTCTTTAATAGAAATAGGTTGATTAAAATTTGCTAATTCTGTTAGCATTAGTTTCTCTGATTCTGTTAAACTTTGCAAAATACTTAATAAAGTCTGCTCTAAAGTTTCTTCGGCAATCGGGTATTTAATCTCCAAAAAGTCAGCAACCTTACCTAAAAATGTCTCTTGAATAAAACTAGCAACTAATTCTAACCAAAGAGGATGACCTTGATAACATTTAATTAAGGCTTCCCAACTGTCTTCATTTAATAGATTATGATGGCGCAAAATTTCTATGGCATCTTCTCCTAAACCTTCTATGATTAATGTTTTAATGAATTTATTTTTCTGCACCAAAAAAGTCGTATCAATAGGTTTTTCTTGACTCAACAACAGTAAACAGCTTTGATGATTGACTTCAGCAATGCTTTTAAACAATAGTTGATAATCTTGGTACTCTTTTTGATAATTACCTGCTAGTTTTTTAGAATCAAATAGACTTTGTAAATCATCAAGAATAATCAAACAGCGATGGCTTTTTATTAACTCTAAGAATAAATTTAATTTCTTGTCAAGACTTTGAGAGAGCTTCAATTGAGGATTGATAGATTGTAAAATTTAACTTAAAAGTTCATCTAGTTTTGGACAAAAATACAAACTTCTGCGAATAACATAGTTAAAATTATCTTTGATTTTATCAACCAGTTTCAGAGAAAGTGTGGTTTTACCAATTTCTTTTAAACCTAACACATTAACCAAGCGGTATTTGTCCGCAACTATACAAGTTTGCAGGTTATTTAATTCGGTAATTCTTCCATAAAATTGAGTTATTTCAGGAATATGACCTAAATCTAAATAGGTACGATTATTGTCAGGTTGAGATTGGTGGTTATTGCCATTAGACGCAGATAGATTAGAAGTACAGAGATTGACATTATTAAGAGAAACAAAATCTCTACCTGATGAAATATGATTATAGAACTGAGATTTCTTTAAAACTGCTCTAATATTTGATTTAGTAATATCTTCCCCTAAAACTTCTGACAAAATTTTCCATAATTCTGAAGCACTATCTCGAATATGACCTTCACTAAGATGAGATTCTTTGGCAACTTCTGAGTATTTGTAACCTTCTAAGGTCCCTTGCAAGATAGTTTTTTGAAGATAGTCTAGATGTTGATCTGTTTTGGCAAAAACCAACTCATCTAAGAGATTTAACACCGTATTAGATAGATTAGCTTGAAACATGGACTATAGATTAGGTAAGTTTTTTACTTATTTTAGCTGATATTTCCGATATTTCAGATCAATTGTTTGGCTGTAAGTTCCGACTTTTCCGACTGACTAAACTCAAGACTACGATGTATCCTAAGTAATTAAGCAGTTTCCAGGCTTTATTTAGGCAATCTAAAGAAAATGTGTGATAGTACAGATTCTAGTATATCACAGTCAGGATGCCTAAAGCCAGTTTAGGCAATGCAGTCCAGGTCACACGATCAACCATTACACAAATCAAATGAGGAGGAAAAAATGACATCAAGTTCTAAAGAAAATGTCTTAGTTGACAACTGTTTTGGTATTGTAACGAACAAAAGACTTACCTATATGGCGAAGAAAAGCTGGTTTAGTGGTGGACGAAGAGAAGATGTTCCTCTCAAGCAAGTTGTTTCAGTTCGATATGAAATGGATAGGAAAGTTGTTGGGGGACTATTCCTTGTTGTTTTAGGAATTGTCTTGATAACTGTAGTAGTGGGTATTATTCCCTTGATTTTTGGTGTTCTATTGATGTGGGGATCTCCAACGGTAAGTGTGGTTACGGCCGGAGGAACAGCAACTCCTGTCACTGGATTGCCATGGCAAAAATCAGAAGCAGAAGCGTTTGTAAATGCTGTACATGGTCAATTATTCGGTGAGTAAATCGAGTGCACAAATTGTCAAAATTTACCCAACCTTTTTGATACTTTGATAATTTCATAAATTGGTAAAGTTAGCTGGAGAATTTTTTATGGATTTGGCAAATCGTTTGCTAATAATGCCTCATTACTTGAGTTGTTTAATTTCATATTTCTTTTTCTTCTATGGTGTATTACTTGCTGTTGTTGGGTTATTTGCACGTGAATTAGTTGCCCAAGTCTTTCTAAATTGGCATATACTTATAGTAATATTTTTTCAGTTTCTTTTACAGATGTTTTTAAACCAATCATCACAGGAACAACTTCTGATGACTTTGGCCAGAGACATTGCATTATTGGCTTTCGGAATGTTACCAAGTATAGCGCCTACCAGTAATTTTCAAGAGGGTCTTCTCGTTTTTGTAATTTCGGGATTTTTTATGGTCGGAATCCTTGACTCAGAAGTAGTTAAGAGTTGTGGTACTTTCGAGCAATTGCTTGAAATGTTTGGTCGCTAAATAATATAGATTTTTAAGATTTACTCAATCTTGCTGATACTTTCATGACTTTAGAGATTTACAAACTTAGCTGGAGAATTTTTTATGGATTGGGGAAATGCTTTGGGAAATGTTTACGATGGGATCGTAAAAGCTGTCTCTGTTGGGTTTTCATTGATGGCGATTTATTTGGGATTTTGGGGATTTTTTGCACAAGATGCTGGAGCAATATCCCTACTATTTATAGTAGGTACTAGCTTGACTATTCTAAGTTATGCTATAACACCTGTACTAGGCTTAAGTTTAGATATATCTGCAATTTTAACTGATTTATTGCTTGTTATAGTATCATATTTTGTGGCACATCTTTTTTTATCTGGTGCTTCTTCATATTTCGGAGTTCCCTATTCACCATTTCTTGTTAATATAATGTTTTTTGGAGCTATCGTTATGGTTAATCTTCGCCGAATAGCGGAGGTAACTTGTTTACCACAACTTGCACAAATATTCAGTTTTTCTATTAATCATTGCCTACGCTAATTTTTTTATGACGAATATTTATGTATTCTAATGATAACAAAAGCTCCATATTTAAGGCTTTAACTAAAGATTACTTTGTTATAAACATCTGCCATCTCTACCTCAATCCTCAAAGATTTTAAAGGAACAATAATGTTAGTTTCATAAGCGGTAAAAAAACAGCGATCTCGCAGAGATACGCTTTGCGGTGCGCCTTCTTCTTGAAAATGTTCAATATAACATCGCCAATTGAAGTCTGAATTGGCAGTTATCAGTTTACTGTCTTCCCACTCCCCAATTCATAATTCATAATTCATAATTCCCCAAACCCTCACCGCTCAAGGAATTAGAAGTTTCACAGCATAATTAGGAGAGATACCTTGACTTTTGCGGCGGCTTGGGTTATGATTTTCTTACAATGGGACTGTTGTGTTTATGGTTAAGTGCTAAGATTTCCATTATTAGTAAACTGTTTTAAAAATATTTTCCCAAAATCTGCCAAAAAAAGCAAGCAAAATTTTGCCGTCAATTGTTAAGTTTTGTTAAGAAAAATAGCAAGAGCGGCAAGGAATAGAAATCCCTTACCGTTGACTTTGGCCGGACTCACCACTTCTTATAGGGTAAAAACTTACCCGACATAGTAATTTTAACGCGATCGCCTTTAGGGTCTTCCTCCTTATCCACGTCGAGGGTAAAATCGATCGCACTCATAATGCCATCGCCGAATTTTTCATGAATCACCGATTTTAGTGGCATTCCATACACCTGCATGATCTCGTAGAAACGATAAATCAGGGGGTCGGTGGGGACAACAGGACCCAATCCCTTGACAGGATACTCGGTTAAGGATGCGACGATTTCGGTTCCCAGTCCCAAAGCTGCCACAATTTTCGTTGCTTCTTCTAGGGAGGCGCTCGCTTGCCGGTAAAAAACAGCAGCAATCCACACCTCATCTCGTCCTAGAATCGCTTCTAGGTCAGCGAAACTCAGGCCTTTTTCCTTCTTCGCTTCCAATAGTTTTGCAGTAATTTCGGGTATCATCGCTTATTTTTGCAGAATTTGTCTGCTTCTAGTTTACCTGAACATCAGTTATATAAGTAAAAGTTATGACATTCATAAAAAAACATTCCTTAAAACCCCTTTACATAACTATAAAAAGCCGATAGTATTAACTCATGTCAAACAAAGAACCTTGACAACCAAATACATACAGAAATCATCCAACCATGACCACCACTCTACAACAGCGCGAGAGCGCTTCCCTGTGGGAGCAGTTCTGTCAGTGGATCACCAGCACCAACAACCGTTTATACATCGGTTGGTTCGGTGTCATCATGATCCCCACCCTGCTCACCGCCACCACCTGC